>DATJOH010000270.1:0-5268 GCA_035507235.1 Acetobacteraceae bacterium | reverse complement strand
CGGAACATTCTGTATTTTGCCACACCCGACCGTCGCCGACTATGTGAAGCTGAAGGCAGAAAATTACGACCGCTGGATTGGCGGCATGGCAAAGCTGCGCCGCCGTGTCGCTGCCGCGCGGGAAGGAAGATAGGAAGGATTTCTTTTTGAAACAAAACTTTTATCCGTTGCGGCTGGCATCCGAATCCACCGATTTGGACTGGCTGTTGGACCCAACTGATAAAAGTCTTTTGCTTCTTTTCTTCAGAAAAGAAGTTCTTTCTTGCCTGATTTTGGTTCTTTTCTCAAAATAACATTTTTTCTTCTCCACGCTAAGGGCGGAGCCCGGCAAGCTCCGCCCACGCTTCAGAACTTCAGCGCCGCATTCATGCCTATCGTGAGTGGACGCAGCGTAAAGCCTTGCGTGTTGGGTTCCAGCACGCCGCGATAATTAAAACCATAGAGCGGCCCGCTTTGCCCCGGGATATCCACACCGGATCCCTGGATATCCGGCTCCTGGATGATCTTGTTATTGTTGGTGAGGTTTTTGCCGAACACGGTGAATTCCCATCTTCCGTAATCCAGCCCGATCGCCGCATCGAGCGTAATATAGGACGGGCGCCGGTAATCGGCATTGCCGGCAATCGGCTGACCGTCACTTTGTCCTATCCAGGGAATATCGAGGGTGAAAAATCCGTCCATCTTGTCGCTTATGTTAAAATCCTGCCGCGCATCCAAGTCGAGGTTGTACTGCGGCACGCCTGGCACCAACTCGCCGGGCGCCGTGCCCGCGAGGATCGTATTGCCGACATGCACTCCGTTATCGAGCGTCGCGTGCACATAGCTGCCGGAAAGTCCCGCGGTCAGCGTATCGGTCACGTGACCACGCAGTTCAAACTCGAAACCATAGCTCTTGGCGTCGCCGGCGTTTGTTTCGAAGCTGTCACCGCTCGTCGTAAGCGGTATTTCCTGCTGGATGTCGTTCCAGAGAATATAGAAGAAGTCGCCGGAAGCAACGAGGCGCCCGCCAAGGAAGCGGCCTTTGTCGCCGATTTCGAAGTTCCACAGCTTGTCGGGCCCGTATTTGGTCGGCGAGCTATGTATGCCGAGCTGGTTCAAGTCGTAGGAGGGCGTGCCGAACGCATTCGCCTGGTCGGGGATGTATGCCAGCGCACGGTTTTCGCTGCCTAGCCGGAAGCCCTTCGAAATGGTGACATAGGCGGTGTTGCTCGGCGTAATGTCCCAGCCGAAGGCAAATTTCGGCGTAAAGGCGTAGAATTTGCCCACGCTGGAAGTCGGCCCGGTCAATCCGTAGCTGTAGAATAGTTCGTTGTCGGAGCTCTCACCGTCACGGGCGAACAGGTAGCGGCCACCAACGGTAATGCGCACGTTAGACGCCGGGTAATAGGTCGCTTCGCCGAACACCGCATACTGGTTCGTGTTGTACGACTGCGAGCCATCATAGACCCGATCGTTGACGATGAAGCCAGGAGCGCCACCGGATATGATGGTGGGATCCGACGGATTGGCGCCGAAACGGTCAAACGTGGCATTAGCGCCGACGACCGTTTCGTTATCCGTGGCCTTGGAGTATTCGGCGGAAACATAAAGCCCGGCTATCCATGTGAAGGGTAGGCCACCCGGTTCATAGGGCTTGGAGACCAGCCGGACTTCCTGTTGGAACTGCCGCACCTGGTTATTGTAGAAGGTGTAGCTGGGCAGATTGAACAGCGCCTTATAAAGCCCCTTCGGCGCGTTATAGACGGGATTGCCGGCATCGTCGGTGCACGTGAGGGCCTGGTTCAGCGGGTCGCATATATAGAGCGCCAGATTATCGTAGATGGTGCTGTCAAGCGTGCGCCGGAACGACCTTGCGTACGAACTGGTGACGGAAACCAGGTTCGCCCAGCCAAGATCCGCATTGATTGTCAAGCTCGGCACGAACAGCTTGTCATGGCCCGGCTCCGCCACCGTCTTCGGCGTCTGGAAATTCGGCAGGGCCAGATATTGCGCATCCGAATCGCGCGAGTCGGTATTTTGCCAGAAAATCGAGGGCGTGATCGTCAGCCAGTCCGCCGGTTGCAGCAGCATGCTGGCGCGGGCCACATTGTACGCCACGGAATTTATGTTTGCCTTGATGGTATCGCCGGTCGCCGGGTTGATGTTATTGATGTAGCCGCCGTCTGTCGCGGTCTCGCCGGCCAACCGCAGCGCGGCATTGCCGTCGCCGAACGGAATATTCAGCACGCCCTGCTCGTCCCAGTTCACCGTGCCGTGGTAGGTGCCGGATAGCTCGCTGAACACATTGCCGCCGAACTTTGTCGGATCAGGCTGATTGGCAATATATTTCAGTGTGCCGCCGAGCGCGCTCGCGCCGTACAGCGTTCCCTGTGGCCCGCGCAGCACTTCGACGCGCGATATATCCAAAAACCGCGGCTCGGCGGTGCCCTGGGTGTATATGTTACGGGTGGTTAGCGAAACGTCATCCAGATAAAGTGCCACCGTCGCGGTTCCGGCCTGGCTCGCTATGCCGCGCAATTCCAGGGTGGAAAGCCCGGCGCCGGCCTGGCTGGAAAAAGACAGGTTCGGCACCGCGCGCGTAAGATCGGCAAAATTCTGGATATGGTCAGCCCTGATCTTGGCGCCGCTCAGCACCGTTATGCTGACCGGCACCTTGCGGACATTCTCGCTCCGCTTCTCGGAGGTCACCGTGATCTCCTCGACCTTGGGGGGGCTGGGCGGCGCGGTCTGAGCGGCGGCGGAAGCAACGGCCAGAAACGACACGCCGCCGGCCAGGCCGGCGAGAAGACGGTGATGTTTATTGCTCATGATTGCGGTTGCCGGTTCTTTCGTTATCGGTGGTTGCGGGAATGTGATCATAAATCCACAGCTGCGCGTTCATGCAAGCGTCAGGCCGGATTTTCAGTGCATTTGCGGCATTGGTGCCAACCAGTGTGGCTTGCCGTCCTCACGGCCCCGCGTGCACGCTGTCCTCTGATGGATAACGTGGCACAGAAGACGGGGCAGGCGACGGCTTTGCTGCCGCCGGGCACCCGCTTCGTCGACAGCTTTATCATTGATATCAATGGTATGGCGCGCGGCAAGCGGCTTACTGCGGCAGAGTGGGACGCCGAGCGGGGCATCAGCTTCTCAGCAAGCGCCCTGGTGCTTGACGCCCGCGGCCACGCCCAGGGCCCGCTTGGCATCGGCGCGACCGATGGCGATCCCGATGCTTTCGGCCATCCGGTACCGGGCGGGACCGTTCCCGTGCCGTGGGCAGAGCCTGGCCTGGCGCAATGCCTGCTTTCCATGCACGCGGACGGCGCGCCGCTCTGGTTCGATCCAAGGCAGATTTTGGCCCATGTGGTGACCCGCTGCCACGCCGACGGGCTGTTTCCCTTGGTTGCGTGCGAGTTGGAATTTTACCTGGTGCGCGAAACGCCGGCTGGTATCGAGCCGGCCGCGGGCGCCCGCCCCGGCCAGGCCGGCCACCTATGCCTCGCGCAAGTGGAGGCGCATGGCGGGTTGCTGCACGAGTTACACGCCGCCCTCGCCACGCAGGGCATTCAAGCCGGCACAATTGTCGCCGAATACGGCCCCGGCCAGTTCGAGGTGAATTTGCACCATGGCCCTGATCCGGTGCGTGCCGCGGACGAGGCTGTGCTGCTGCGTCGCGCAGCCCAGGGCGTGGCGGCACGGCATGGCCTGCGCGCCAGCTTCATGGCCAAGCCC
The DNA here is from genome assembly GCA_035507235.1 of Acetobacteraceae bacterium. Lineage (GTDB taxonomy): Bacteria > Pseudomonadota > Alphaproteobacteria > Acetobacterales > Acetobacteraceae > CAJCIS01. The sequence goes on along the minus strand of DATJOH010000270.1, from coordinate 1,557 downwards.
TTCGCACACCATCCGGGCAGCGGCCTTCATGTTCATGTCAGCCTGGTGGACGCGCACGGGCGCAATCGATTCGGGGCCGATGGTGGCGAAGCCCTGCTGCACCACGCCATCGGCGGCCTGCAAGCCATGCTCGCCGAAAGCATGGCCATCTTCGCGCCGAGCTTTTCCGCGTACCGAAGGCTGCGCGCCGGCGCGTTCGTGGCCGCGCAAAGCAGCTGGGGCGAAAACAGCCGCGTGGTCGCATTCCGCATCCCACCGGGCGCCGCGTCCGCTCGCCGCATCGAACACCGCGTCGCCTGCGCGGACGCAAGCCCGCATCTGGTTCTGGCCGCCATCCTGGCAGGCCTCCATTACGGCATCATGCAACGATAACCACCGACACCACCCGCACGCGCGCCGGATAATATTTTCGCCGCCCTCGAGGCGTTCGCCAGGAGCGAGACGCTTGCCAGCTACCTGCCGTCGCGCTTCGTGGATTTATTTGTTGCGGTGAAACGCGGCGAGACAGCGGATTTGCTGGAGGTGCCTTCGGCGCGGGAAATTGAGTTTTACATATAGGTAGAAAGGAAGTGTTCTTTTTTGAAAAAAAGAACCAAAAAACTTTTATCCGTTTTGTGCAGCTTCAGGTTCGCCTGCTTGGACCGATAGCTTGAAGCAAAAGACAAAAGTTTTTTGCTTCTTTTTTTCAAAAAAGAAGCCTTTCTTCTTCGGGGGGTAGAATGCACGACGAGGACGCGGAGCAACTAGCGACCCTGGGATACGCAGCGAAATTCGATCGCTCCATGAGCGTTTGGGAGAATTTCGCGCTCGGATTTACCTATCTTTCGCCGGTGGTGGGGGTTTATTCCGTGTTCGATGTCGGCATGACTGCCGGCGGGCCGCCTATGCTGTGGTCCTACTTCCTCGCAGCGCTGGGGCAATTCATCGTGTGCCTCACCTTCTGCGAAGTCGTGTCGCAATTCCCAATTTCCGGCGGTCTGTATCCCTGGGCGCGCCGGCTCGTGGGCAAGCGCTGGGCGTGGATGGCAGGATGGATTTATGGTTGGGCGCTGTTCGCCACCATTGCCGCGGTGGCGGTAGGCGCGGGACCATTCCTGGCAACACTGCTTGGCTTCGACGCGACGCCTGGCATCACCACGTCGATCGCATTGGCACTCGTCGCACTTTCAACAGTGCTGAATCTGGCCGGCACCAAATTGCTCGCGCGCGTCGCGCTGTTTGGCTTCGTCTGTGAAATCCTTGGCGCCATCGTGGTCGGCTTCTACCTGCTGCTGTTTGCCCGACACCAGCATGTCGGTGTCGTGTTCGATACATTCGGCATTCGACAGAATGGCGCCTATTGGCCGGCGTTTTTGGCAGCCGCCGTCACGGGGCTGTTCACCTGCTACGGGTTTGAAGCCTGTGGCGATGTGGCGGAGGAAACGCCCAATCCCGGCGTCGCCATACCACGCGCGATGCGCATGACCATCTATGTCGGCATGACCGCGGCCGCCTTCGTGTGCCTTGCGCTGATCCTGGCGCAACCGGATATCGGCGCCATCGTTGCCGGCAAAATCA
>DATJOH010000269.1:0-4534 GCA_035507235.1 Acetobacteraceae bacterium | reverse complement strand
CGTCGCGCGATCGATATCTTCGTGGCACACGGCGCGCACGTTCGGCAGCGCGCGCAGCATGCTGACGAACAGCAGCACCGTATCCACATAGTTGCGCATGATGCTGCGCAGGCCCTCGGTATGGCCGGAGAGCAGGACCTGCAGATCGCGGGTGGAGAGGATGGTGGCAACGGGATCGCGGAACGTGAAAATGTAGCTTGATTGGTAGAAGTGCTGGCAATGAAAGGCGAATAACCGCTCCAGCCAGCCCGCCGGGCGCACCGGGTTTATGACCGTCTTGCTGCCGACCAGGCGATGGTGCGAAGCCAGCCAGCGCACATAATCGTGCCAGTAGGAGTCGCGCGGCAGCACGGGTGGGCAGAACGAACTCTTGGTCTCCTGATTGTGCCAGGATCGGTGCATGGCATTGTAGCGCGCGGCGAAATCGGGCGTGCCCGGGTCGGTGTGAAAATTGGCCTCGCCAAAGAGGAAGATTTCAGGCGAGTCGTTCAGCGCATTTTGCAGAATCGTGGTGCCGCTGCGGGCCGCGCCAATGATGAACAATCCCTGGTCGGCAGGTAGCGAACCAGGGCCGGGGAGGGGATCGGGAGACGATGCGGGAGTTAGCAAACGTTGGAAAGCGCGCCTGATCATGCGGCAACTTCGCGCGACGAAGAAGACAGTGGTTCTTTTTTGAAAAAAAGAACCAAAAAACTTTTATCTGATTCGTGCGGCGCCGCATCGCCCCTCTTGGCCTGGCGGCGCCGAGAAAGGAGCCAAAGTTTTTTGCTTCTTTTTTTCAAAAAAGAAGACCTTCCTTAACTCGCCTTGCTGGCAATGATAACCTGATTCTTCGGCATGAACCGGTCGAACACATGCTTTACCTTAATGCCGCCTTCGGTTGCGAGAACCGCGGCCCAGGTGCGTGCCCAATTATCCAATACCGGGTGGCGCGGGATACCGGCGAATTCTACCTTGCACTCCCAGAACAGAAGCCACCACATCGCCCAGTAGAATCCGTAATAGCTGCGGCGCTCAATGGTGAGGCCGGCATCGCGCACGAGCGTGGCGAATGCCTCCCGCTCAAATATGCGCACATGGTTGGGCTTTTCGAAGTACGATGGCGGTGCCAAATGCTGTTGCAATTTCTCCTGCACCGTATCCGGCACCGTAATCAGGTAGCGCGCGCCCGGCTGGCCGATGCGCACGAGTTCCGCCATCACCGAAGCGGGATCGTCCGCGTGTTCCAACATTTCCATGCAGATGACGCGCGTGACGGCATTATCATGCAGCGGCAGCGGGTTGGCATCGGTGACGTGCTTTTCCATGCGGCCAGCGGCTTTTTCGCTGATCCAGGATTCGGCTTGCGAGACGCGTTTCGCGTCGAGGTCGGCCAGAATGACATAGGCGCCCTTTTCGGCGCAGAAATTCAGCGCGCCGCCATCGCCGCAGCCGACATCGATGACGATATCCTCAGGCCCGATGTGGAAATCCGTCATCAACTCGCTGGTTTCATGATTATACCAGCCGCTCAATTGCGCATCGTGCAGGCCGAGCAAATATGGATCCACCTGGCCGCCGAGCTTGGCGAGCGCTGCAATGGCCGCCGGATCGCTTTGCGCGAGCCGCTCCAGCTCTTCCAGGGTGTCGGCGACAACCGATGACATATTTGCCTATTCCTCCATCAGGACCGCGGCGCGCGACGCCTTGTCCGGCGGCGTCGCCGCCAGGCCAGGCGGCAGCGGCCCGGGCTCGACGGACGCGCTCAGCGCTTCGGCCAATCTTTGTTCCACCAGCGTCGTTGCGCAAAACGCGCGGAGCGATTCGGTGGCGGCGCGCGACATCGCCGCATAGCGGGCGGGATCGTCTCGGGCGACCCGATAGCTTTCCCGGTAGGCCCGGATGATGTCGGCGACGCTCACCGTATGGCGCGTGGCACGCTCCGCCTGTCGGGAATCGTGCGGCCACGGCGCCAGCCGTTCCGTGCTGCGAACCACAAAACTGTTGGCCGGGCTGATGTAATCGAGCAGTGCGGTGTGGGCAGGCGCGACGGCCGGGCGGCCGGCCGACATGAATTCCATGAGCGGCAGACACTGGCCTTCGTTGGTCGAAGCATTCACGGCGTAGCTGGTGACGCGCACCAGGGCACGATATTCCTCGTCCGACAGCATGCCGTGAATGAGCACTACGCGGCAGCGGTACCTGCCGAATTTGGCAAGATCGGAGAGCACTGGCAGCAGGCCGCGCACCGCATCGTAATAGGTGATTTTCAGGATCAGCATGGCGTCCTCCCGATCGCGGAAGGCCCACAGGAAGCCGCCAAGAATATCATTGAAATTCTTGCGGCCGTCTATGGGATTGAACACCACGGTGTAAACGACGCCGGCCACGCGAAGCGCGGTGCGTGGGCGCGCCTCGGCCAGGAATTTGGCGAGAGCGCGGAGTGCCTCGATGCCGTCGGCGTAGGCCCTGTGCACCGAAAACAGCTCGAGATCGACCTGACTTGAATCGATCACCATGGCGCCGAATGTCAGATCGGTGGTTGGCTGATACGGCCGCGCCGCGGCGGCGAACGGTGCATTGGCATCATATACCGGTGCCGGAATGCTCCAGACCGGGTAGTCGGCGCCCATCGAACGCCGGATGACGCCGGCGCTGAAACTGCTGTGCGTAATGGCGCTGCCGGTAGCGGCGAGCACGGTGCGCCAATCGTTCCGCGGCTCGTCATCCCATACCTCGTCCGGCATGGTATCGAATTCCCAGGCGAACACCGGTATGGTGCGGCATTTGAGGCCGAGGGTGGTTTTATGCGGCGGCTCGAAGGACAGGAAAACGCAGGTTTCGCCGCGGGCATTCGCGGAGGCGCGGATGGTATCGACCTCGCGCGGCGGATCGGTGACCGGAACAACGATGCCGGACCGTTCGAGCACCGGCCAGAAAGCCCGACGCACGAACCAATAGCTGTATTCGGGCGCGCCAAGCGCCTCGTCGATCGAGGCCGCGTTGAACGCGGAATACACCATGATGATCATGCGGTTGCGTCCGCCGACATGGCGGATGATGGAACCGGCGTTTCCCAGTAATCCAGGAGGGGCTCCGCCGCGGGGCGCCACACGGCACACCACCCGGCGTTTTCCACCACCTCGTCGCCAAGGCCGAGGAAAGCGGCGAGACGCGGGCCCGCGACGTCGTCGGCGCAATACTCCCTGACGCGCGCCGCGGCCGCCTGTGCCATGGACACGTAACGTTCGCGATCTTCGGTCGCGATCCGCCAGGCCTCTGCAAACGCGTCGCGCAGCGAAGACCATTCGATGCGATGCCGCGTGGTGTTGAGGTGGTTGCGCGGATCGTGCGGCCAGGCGCAGAACTCGAGCGACGATTCCACGATCAGCGCATTGTCGGCGTCGATATAGTCGAGCATGGCGGTGTGAAGGGGCGCGATCGCCGGCCGGTACGCAGACATGAATTCCACCAGCGGCAGGCACTGGCCCTCGGCGAGCGACGCATTGACCACGAAATGCGTCGCGCCGATCAGCGCCTCATAACTCCGCGCCTCTAGGAACCCGGTAATGACCACGATACGGCAGGCGAAGGCTGGCAGCCGTTTCACGATGAGGTTGAATTCCCACCACCAGTATGCCGGATCGTTGCCGATCATCTTCAATACCAGCGTCGCTCCCGGCTTGTCGCGGCAGGCGGTTGCGAAAGCCGTCAGAATATCCTGCCAGTTTTTCCGCCCGTCCTTCGGGGACAGCACCGCGGTGAATATAATGCCGTCCAGCGTGACCCCAGGTGGCGGCGATGATGGCGCCGGCTCCGGATAGGGCGAAGGCAGGAAATCGGCCAGTTCGGGCTCAGGCAGAGGCTCCGGTTGCGGAATCTCCTTGGCCGGCGGCGGCACATACGCCTCAGCTGTTATCGCGACCACAGGCGTTTGCGCCGGTGAAGCATCGGGTGCGGCGAGCATGGGCGCCGGCGGCGCAGGAGGCGCTCGCAGCGCGCGCGCAACGCGCCCGATCGTGGCGGCAAGTTTTGTCATCGGGACGGGCAGGAGGTCGGCCACCACCTCGCGATACCATTGCCGCGCAAGGCGAAGCGAAATGCCAAGCCGCCGGCGGACGTTCGCGCGGGGCGGTGCAATTACCACGACGGCAACCGCGGCGGCTGCGGCCGCCTCCGCTCTGGAACGCGCCTCCGCTTCGGCACTTGCAATCGCCATGGCCAGCAGCGCGCCTCGCATCGGCAGGCTTGCGGTGGCTTTGTTCGGGGCTGATTGCGGCAGCGGCGGCACGCCCATGCCGAGCGACAGCGTCACCTTCCGCGAATCCCAGATCAGCCCATCGACCTGTAAGGTCACCGCACCGCTGGGCGGCATGGCGTGAGCGCCATCCAACCGCTCCCGCAACGGCGCCTGGCGATCCCACACCGGGGTCGGAACGAATTCCACGGGAAATTGCGCGCCCATATCGGCCCGCAGGGTGCGGGCGGCGAAATCCGAAATCGTAATGGCGCGTCCGCATTGCCGCAGTACCAGACGCCAATCCTCCCGCCGGTT
>DATJOH010000268.1:0-2544 GCA_035507235.1 Acetobacteraceae bacterium | reverse complement strand
CGAAATCGTCGGCATCCACGGGATAGAGGCCGCACCAGACGACCGGGACGGAGGGTTTGAAGCCGGGCAGCGGCTTTGCCGCCGGGTGGCGATCGTCGGTGATGGTGTCGCCGACATTGCAATCGGCGACGGTTTTGATGGCGGCGGTGATATAGCCCATTTCGCCGGGGCCGAGATCCTCCACCGCGACCATTTTCGGGCTGAACACCCCCACTTGCTCCACGAAATGCGCGGTGCCCTGGGCCATCATGCGAATCTTCTGGCCGCGGCGGATATGGCCGTCCTTGACGCGTATCAGGATGATGACGCCGAGATACTGATCGTACCAGCTATCCACCAGCAGCGCGGTCAGCGGCGCCGCCGGGTCGCCTTTGGGCGGCGGCAGGCGGGTGACCAGCGCTTCCAGCACGCCTTCTATGTTGATGCCGGTTTTCGCCGATATCAGCACGGCATCATCGGCGGGCAGGCCGATCACGTCCTCGATCTGCTGTTTCACGCGCTCCGGTTCGGCCGCCGGCAAGTCAATTTTGTTCAGCACCGGGACGATTTCGTGATTGGCTTCGATCGCCTGATAGACGTTGGCGAGTGTCTGCGCCTCCACACCCTGGCTGGCGTCCACGACCAGCAGGCTGCCCTCGCAGGCGGCGAGCGAGCGGCTCACTTCGTAGGCGAAATCGACATGCCCGGGCGTGTCCATTAGGTTCAGGACGTAGGTTTCGCCGTCTTTCGCCTTGTAGCGCAGGCGCACGGTCTGCGCCTTGATGGTAATGCCGCGTTCACGCTCCAGCTCCATGTTGTCCAGCACCTGGTTGGTCATCTCGCGGTCGGAGAGCGCGCCGGTCGCCTGAATGAGACGATCGGCCAGGGTGGACTTGCCGTGGTCGATGTGGGCAATGATCGAGAAATTGCGGATATGTGAAAGCGGCGTGTCGGTCATGGGGCCGAGATAGAGGCGGCGCCGCAACCGGGCAACCGCGCGCGCGCCCGAGCAGGCAGAAGATAACTCGGGCGGAAGTTAAGATAGAGCGACGTGCAGGCAGATCCTTTGACCAAATTCGGATGGGGGCGTTCGCACCCATCCCGCGGCCGGGCGTGTTAACAGAGCGGCTGCATGGCAACGCTACCCGGACGCTGCAACAACGATATGTACTGCTCGCTTGCCGCTTCCGGCGAGGTCGTGAGCGTGCCCGCCGAAGGCCGCTATGTGTGCCCCGCCTGCGGCAAGCCGCTGGTTTCACCGACGGCGCCGCGGCCGCGCCGTCGGCGGCGGCCCGGCGAAGGCATCACGCCTGCCGGCATTCTGCTGGTTATCGGCGGTTTTGTTGGCGGCATGCTGATGGGCGGCCTGTTCATCTGGCCCTCCGGCAGCGAGCGCGTGGTGATTTCGACGGCGGTGCTGAATGGCGGCTCCGGCATCAAGGCAGAGGAGCTGCTGCAGCCATTGCCGATGAGCTTTACGCTCGCGGCCGGCCGGCCAAAGGCCCGGCATCGGGGCCACGCCGGGCGGCGCGAAGCGGGCGATTCGGCGTCGCCTGACTGAGCGTAACGGCAGCTCGGCTGCCAATTTGCGGTGGCAATTTCTAAGCAGCGCTCAATCAAATTCCCGTGAGAATCGGCGGAACGTCTCGCCACGCGATATGGTTTGCGCGAAAACAAGCCATATATGGAGCGTTAAGCTTCGTTCTTTCAGCCTCGGTTTCAGTTTTTCGCCGCTTATTCATTTATTGGATTTTCTGCGAACCACGAGGGTGGTCCCACTTTTTGATTATGGTTTAGTGATCAGGCGCAGCGCGCACGCCTTAAGACTGAGGGAGTCTTATGCGTACTCCAGGCCGGTGCGACAACCGTGGCGCGTGCTCGCTCGCCGATCGGCAGCGCGTGCAATGGATATCGGTGCAGGCCGCCTTCCGGTGTCCGCGCTGCCATACGCGCTTGCACGCCCTCCCCGCAGCCGCGGCCGCAACGGCGCCACGGGGCCGTGGGATGGCCCGAGTGTGTTTTGGCGCGCTGGCCATCCTGGCTGGAGGTGGTGCCGGCACCTTGCTCGCCACCGGTAATTCGGCGGCCGCCGTTGCAGTCGCCCATGTCGCCTCCGTGGTGACGGCGGCGGCCAGGGAGGGGGTCGGCCTCGCGCCAGGCGCGTTTTCCGCCGCCCTGCTGCCGCCCGCCGTGGAAGTGGAGATTTCCAGCACCGAACTGCGCCTGGACCCGGCGATCGTGCCCGACCTGGTGCCGCAACCGATCGCGTTTGGCCGGCCACTGGCGCCGGAGGAGGATCGGCTTTCAGCGCCGCGGCGCTGGCATGCCCATCCGCCGCGCCGGATACGGGCGGCCAATTGGTTCGACCCGGCGCCTGCTTCGGGCGAGGCCCCTGCCCCGGAATATGACACGGCGCAGTTTTTCGGTGCCGTGTCGCCGCCGGAAGTGCTGGCCAGGGACTGACAGGCCACACCGGGCCGGGTCTTGATCCGGCCATCGGTCCTCCGCCATCACTCAGCCTCCTGAGACGATGCGGAGCAGAATGTCCGACACCGATGTGACCCT
>DATJOH010000267.1:0-2317 GCA_035507235.1 Acetobacteraceae bacterium | reverse complement strand
TACGAGTTTCCGCTCGCCGGCATTGGCAATGCATCCGGGCAGCCGCCCAATCCGATCGGCCTCAATAAGCGCGGCGAAGTGTTCTTCACCTACTTCATCGATATCAGCGCGCCGACCGATGGCGCCTATGGCATACCGCCGAATTTTCGTAACGTACCCGCGCTCAATCGCTACAATACGATCGAAAGCATGAATTGGTCCGGCATGGTCGCCGGCACATCCTACACCTTGTCCGGCGCCGACCAGGTTTTCGCGGGCCGCGGCAAGAATTTCACCAGCCTGACACCACCAGGCGCGACCAGCGTCAAAGGCGGCTTCATCAACGACAAGGGCGATGTCGCCGGAACCTGGCGTGACAGCTCCAATGTCTGGCACGGATTCCTCTATTCCGGCGGCACCTACGCCTCGTTCGACATGCCGGAAGCCGCGAGTTCCATGGCGGTGACGGGCATCAACGGCGCGGACCGCGTCGTCGGCACCTACGTAAGCACTGCCGACAGCCACCAGCACGGTTTTCTCTATAACGGCACCACCGTGTCTTCGTTCGGAAAATTCAATCAGTTCGACAATGTAGTGGTGGCGCTCAATGCGGCGGGAAAAATAATCGTTTCTAATCAGCTGTTAGGCAACGAGCCCGCTTATCACTCCTACCGCGTGACCTGCAGCGGCAGCGGCTGCTGAGCGTCGTATAATCAGAGGGCGCGGCGCGCCGGCGGGCTCTAGCAGTCGCAGCCGGGCGTCGGGCCCTCGCGCTCCTTGACCACGTGGTGGTCGATCCATTCCGCCACCAGGCGGCGCGCTTCGCTCATCGAGGCCTCGGGGTGGTGGATGCGATAGAGCGTCGTGCAACTCTGAAAAGCGGCCATGTCATCGCCACCGCCGCGGCGCAGTTCGCGGTAGGCCGTCACCACCGCCCGCTCGCACCGGCGCGCAATCCTGTTCGCGTCGTAACTCACACCGCCCCCAATTGCGAATAATTCTCAATAACACGCAGTCTATCGGCTGGCCGACCGGCGCGCAACCTGCCTGCGATGCGCGCGTTCCCCGGCCCCGCCCTGGCGCGTCCCGGTCGGGAAAATATAGGTGCCCGGCGCGCAGCGCCCGTTGACATCTTGCCGATCTGAACCAACGCTCGCAGCAAGCACCGGCAGCATGCGGCGCGACAGGCGGATGCCGCGAACCCAAGGGGAGATTCGCCCGGCAGACCATACGGTGCGCCAGGCCTCATCGAATCGGTCGATCAAGCTGCCCGATAAGATCAATTGGAGCGATGCCCGCCAACCGGGTAAGCCCTCCGACGGCGTGAAAAACGCAGCATACGAAAGGGAGAAATCATGGACGGCGACAGCAAATGCCCGGTAGCGGGGCAGCTCGACAAAAACGCGGTCGTTTTGGAAATGACCAACCGCCTCTGGTGGCCAAATCAGCTGAATCTGAAAATTCTCCACCAGAACCCGCCCGCCTGCGATCCCATGGGCGAGGCGTTCGACTACGCCGCGGAATTCAAGACTCTCGATCTTGAGGCGGTGCGACGCGACCTCTACGCCTTGATGACCGATTCACAGGAATGGTGGCCGGCCGATTACGGCCATTACGGACCTTTCTTCATCCGCATGGCCTGGCACGCCGCCGGCACCTACCGCGTCGGCGATGGCCGCGGCGGCGCCGGCTCCGGCACCCAGCGCTTCGCCCCGCTCAATAGCTGGCCGGACAACGCGAACCTGGACAAGGCGCGCCGCCTGCTCTGGCCGATCAAGCAGAAATACGGCCGCAAGCTTTCCTGGGCCGACCTGCTGGTTCTCACCGGCAACTGCGCCCTGGAATCGATGGGCTTCAAGACCTTCGGCTTCGGCGGCGGCCGTGCCGATATCTGGGAGCCGGAGGAAGACATCTACTGGGGCTCCGAGAACACCTGGCTCGGCGACAAGCGCTATACCGGCGACCGCGAGCTGGAAAACCCGCTCGGCGCCGTGCAGATGGGCCTGATTTACGTGAACCCCGAGGGTCCTAACGGCACCCCCGATCCGCGCGCCTCGGCCAGGGACATACGCGAAACCTTCGCGCGCATGGCCATGGATGACGAGGAGACGGTGGCCCTGATCGCCGGCGGCCACACCTTTGGCAAAACCCACGGCGCCGCCGACCCCAACCAGTATGTCGGCCCCGAACCCGAGGGTGCGACGATCGAGGAACAGGGTCTCGGCTGGAAAAACAGCTTTGGCCCCGGCAACGCCGACAGCACCATCACCAGTGGCCTGGAAGGTGCGTGGACCGCGACGCCGGCGAAATGGGACAACAGCTTCTTCGACAATATGTT
>DATJOH010000266.1:0-3054 GCA_035507235.1 Acetobacteraceae bacterium | reverse complement strand
ACGCCGTCGTCGCGTTCGTCGTTCACCACCCCGACGATCTCGCGGTAGTTACCCTGGCCATTCTCACGGACGCGCTTGCCTAACGCGGCGGCCGGACTGCCCCACCACTCGCGCGCCAGATTTTCAGAGACCAGCGCGACCCGGCGCATGTCGTAGACATCGGTCCAGGTGAAGTCGCGGCCGGCCACCAGGGTGTTGCCCATGGTTTTCAGCAGACCGGGAGAAACGAAGCGGTAGCGGCGCAGGGGAGGGATCTTCTGATCGGAATACACGTGGTCTTCGGCATATACCGTGTCGTGCCAGCCGCTAGCGTCGGTAGGCACGTAGCTGCTGAGTCCGACCGATTGCACACCCGGCAACGCGGCAACTTTGTCGAGGATACTTTGCTCCATGTGCATGGCGGCGACGGGGTCTTTCACCTGGGTGTCGGTAATGTAGAAGCCCATGGTAAGCACTTCCTCCGGGCCGGAGAAACCGGGCTGGACATGGCGGAGTGTGCGGAACGTCCGGATCATCAGGCCGGAGCCGATGGTCAGCAGCATCGCCAACGCCACCTGCACCACCACCAGCGTGCTGCGCGCGCGGTGCCGCTCTTTGCTGGCGCTCAAACTGCGCCCTCCGGCGCGCAGCGTGGCGGCCACGCGCGGACCGGCGTACTTCAGCACCGGGATGGCGCCGAACAGCAACCCCGCGGCCAGCGAAGCGGCCAGCGCGAACAACAGAACCGGCAGGTCGATGGTAATCGTGCTCAGGCGCGGAAAATTGGCCGGCGCCAGCGCCATCAGCCAGCGGATGCCGCCATACGCCAGCGCCACCCCCAGCGCTCCGCCGGCGAGCGCCAGCAGCACGCTTTCGGTAAACAACTCGCGCGCAATGCGGCCCCAGCCCGCGCCCAGCGCGGCACGAATGGCCAACTCCTGTTGGCGGCCTTCGGTGCGCACCAGCAGCAGATTGGCCACGTTGGCGCAGGCAATCACCAGCACGATCCCGATGGTCGCCATCAGGATCCACAGTACGCCGCCAACATCTCCGACGATGCTGTCTTTCAAGGGTACGAAATTGGGAGCCAGCCCCACATGGCGGAACATTTCTTTGCTGTATCCGGGGAACGGCGGAAAACTATCGATTGCAACCGGGATCAGGCGCGCGGCGTCGGCGGTGGCCTGCGCCAGCGAGACTCCTGGCTTTAACCTGGCGAGCGCCTGGTAGCTGAAATTGCCGAGGGAGAGCTTGGAGCGGTCCTGCTGCATGGGGAAGAACAGCGCCGGATTCACGTCGAGAAAGCGGAAATGTTCCGGCAGCACGCCGATAATCTGCCGCGGCTGGTTGTCGGCCACGAGCGTCCGTCCGACGGCCGAAGGGTCGCCGCCAAAATGCGAGCGCCAGTAGCCGTAACTCAGGATGACCGTCCGCGGAGCGCCGGCCGAATCGTCGGCCGGCGAGAACAGGCGGCCTACGTGGGCATGCGCGCCCAGGATCGGCAGGACGCCCTCGGTGACATCGACTCCGTCCACGCGTTGCGGTTCGGCGGAGCCGGTGACCGCCGGCGAATCGAAAGTCCACATGCCGATATCCTGCAAAGTGCGATTTTGTTCGCGTTCGATGAAGTAGAGGAACGGCGCTTCCTGCGCGTGCTCCATGTTCACCCCGGGCGCTCTGTGGTCTATGAAGATCAGCTGTTCGGCATGCGGATAAGGGAGCGGCTTCAACAGAACGCCGTCGAGCACGCTGAAGATGGCGGTGTTGGCTCCGATGCCGATGGCCAATGTGAGCAGCGTTACACACGCGAACATAGGCGAGCGCCGCAGGCTGCGCAGCAGATGAATGAGACCCATATGGGGTAGTACGCCGCGCTTGGGCCGCGAGTTCGCAGTTTCCGCGGCGAGCTTATTGGAACGTCACGTATACCGGGTTGGCTGCCTGTCCCGCAGCCGTAACGTTAATCGCAGTGCTGCCGGCGCCCTTGAGCGAATAGGGCACTGTCACGTTAATCTGATCGAGGCCCGGGTACTGTCCCTGGGCGCCGGAATATTCCAACTGCAGCGATACGCCGCCGGCGGTGACCGATACTTGCGACTTCGGCGCTCCGCGAATGCCCGTGCCGAAAAGAATCAGGTACTCGGCGCCCGGCGGGTAAGGCAAAGCGATCGGCAAGGCCAGAAACTGTCCGGCCTGGTTCGGATTCGCTTGCACCGTGTAGTTGAGCGGTCCGGCGGCGCCCTGGCCGTTCACCGTTTCGGAAAAGCCATCGAGCAGTGTGCCGCCGGCGGTGAAAATGCCCGGTGCGACCGCCGCGACGGTGAAGGTTCCCTTCGACACCACGCCATCCGCGCTTTCGACCGTGATATTCGCAATGCCTGTCGCCACGCCGGCCGGAACCAGAAAGTTGATCTGCGACGCGGAAACTGAGAACAGGGTGCAGGTTTGCGATGCGCCGGTGGAGTCCTGTATCGTGACTGCGCTTGAACTAAGGGACGTGCCGTTGGCAAGGTGAGTGCCGAATACCGACGCAATCGAATTCGGCGCTACGGTTTCATTCGCCGAGAAGCTGGCGGCATTGACGGTGGTGGCTGCCGGTGCGGCGTTGTTCAGCAAGCCTACGATCCCCAGCGGAGAGGTATCGCCGATGACGAGATCGGGCTTGCCATCGCCATTGAGATCGGCGGTGGCGACGGCGTATGGCGAACCACCGCCGTTGAAGGGTACTTCCGGCTGGAAGGCGCCGTCTCCGTTGCCCTGGAGATAGGTCATGGTGGTGACGCCGCAGCAATGCGCCACGACCAGGTCCGCTTTGCCGTCGCCGTTAAAGTCGCCGATAACGGCGCCCGAGGGGCCGAATTGGGTGGCGATCAGGTTTGCGGCCACAAAAGTCCCATTGCCGGCATTCAGGGAGATGGCGAGCTGATAATTGCCGTTGTTGTCGACGGTTCCCACCACGAGATCGGGTTTGCCATCGCCGTTGACGTCGCCTATGGTGACGAAGATGGGGTAATCGCCGGCGGAAAGCGTTTCGGGCGATTGGAATCCGCCCTTGCCGTTGTTGAGAAAGACGTA
>DATJOH010000265.1:0-4142 GCA_035507235.1 Acetobacteraceae bacterium | reverse complement strand
AGGCTACAGCTACCGCCGGCCAAACCGGCGTAGCGCCTCCGCCGTGTAGTCACGCGGCGAGAGATTGATGCCGGCATAAACCGGCGGTCTCGTTTGGTTGTGCATGCCGGCGACCAGGTACCGATGCTGATACAGATCGGTGTAAACATGGCCGTCCTCGAGAAACCCGGGGACATCCGGCATTTGCACGCCCATGGCCAGGCCGCAGCGCCATAGCAGGCCACGGCCATCGTAACGGTCGGAAATCAGCGCCATCCAGCTATCTTCATCGATATAGAGGGTGCGGCGCGAATAGATGTGCATGAAATCCGGCTTCAACGTGGCATCGACGACCCAAACCCGGTGCAATTCCCAGCGAATGACGTCCGGATTGATCGAGTCCCGCCGAAGCAGGTCGCTCAAATGCAGGTGCGGATCCTGAAACCTCGCCGTATTATAAGGAACATAGATCTCCTTGCGGCCAACCAGCTTCCAATCGTAACGATCAATCGCGCCATTGAACATGTCGTAATCATCGACCGTTGCGAGGCCGTCCGTGTTATTATAGGGCGTGTCATAGCTGATTTCAGGCGCGCGGCGCACGCGGCGTTCGCCGGGATAATATTGCCAGGCACCACGTGGCCGCTGGTAAGGATCCTGGTAGCTGATTGCCATGGTGATCAGGCCCGCGATACGCGGCGGCGCCGTCACTTCATTCCAATACATGCTGTCCCATTTCTGCGGGTTGCTCAATCCCGGAATGTTATATGGCAGATATATCTTCTCCAGCCAACGCTGCACGGTATAGTCGCCGGACGGCGTGGTAATGGCGGTGTCGACGTTGCGCACGATTTCCTGGCCGCGCCAGCGCAGGATATGATTCCAGATCGCCTCGTTGCCGTTATGCGCAATGGGGAATGGAATGCCAACCTGCGCGCCCTCGACATCCTGTCCGCCATTGATCAGATGCGCGCGCGTGGCGTTGGCGATGGTCGCGTCATAAATATATTGCGGCTGTGCCGCGGTGCGGTGCGTCGGATAGACGTTCACATGAAAGCCCTGCAGCGTTTTGATCATCGCCGCGGTGCCGACGGAGAGCTTGCTTTCGTAACGCTGGACGTTCTGCGCCGTGATCGTGAACAGCGGCTTCTCGCCGGCGAACGGATTGGGCCGCGGCATGCCCTCGTGCCAGCCCGCCGGCGACGTTCTGATCCCGCCCGTCCAGGCGGGAATCGTTCCATCTGCGTTGCCGGCGCGTATCGCGCCCAACGGCGTCAGCGATTTACCCAAATCCTGCGCCGACTGACCCTGCGCCGGGCAGGAACCCATGAAAGCGCTAGCTAAAAAAGTGCATGCGAGAACAAATTGTCGCATCTCGTCGCCCCCTCGGACGCAGCGGTGCCGCGCTGCGCCGTGTGACGAGTTAATCAAATGATCGTGAAGTCAGTCCACACGGAAATGTGATGGCCGTCCACAAATCTTGATTCTGGCACGCCATGTGGCAAATTTACCATTAATTCATGCACCGCAAGGGTAGCTGGTAATTTTTGACCGCAAGATCGTCGGCTAAGCAATTGATTCAATCGCCGTCGCGGTTCTCGCTGTTGCGATGCAGCACGCCTTTGGGCCCACTCTCATGCCGCAACCGCCGCGTGCAGCCGCGCATGCGCGAGCTCGCATGCCGCCGCCGGACGACCCAGCAAATACCCCTGAACATTTCCGCACCGCATGCCGCGCAGCAAGGCAAGCTGCTGCTCCGTCTCCACGCCCTCCGCCGTCACTTCCAGGCGCAGACTGCGCGCCATGGCCATGATGCATCCCACGATCGCGTCCGCGTCCGCGTCCAGGCCGAGTTCTGCGACAAACGCCCTGTCGATTTTCAACCGGTCGAACGGAAACCGCCGCAAATAGCTGAGCGACGAATAGCCGGTGCCGAAATCATCGAGCGCCAAGCGTATCCCGAGCGATTTCAATTGACCAAGCACCGTCTGCGCCCGCTCGGTGTCCTCCACCAGCAGGCCCTCGGTCACTTCCAGCTCCAGCCGGTGGGTTGCAAGGCCGGTGCTCGTAACGATTTGCCTTACTTGGCGGGCCAGGTCCTGATTCTGGAATTGCGCGGGTGAAAGATTTACCGCAATGGTCAAGGGCAATGTCCACGACGCGGCTTCCGCGCACGCGGTCTCCAGCACCCAACGGCCGATCGCCGATATCAGGCCACATTGCTCCGCTAACGGAATAAACTCTGCCGGCGAGACATTACCTCGCTTCGGATGCCTCCAGCGCAACAGCGCTTCGTATCCCACCACGGCCAATGTCTCACTATCGAACACGGGCTGGTAGTGCAGGTGCAATTCCCGGTTGGTAAGCGCCTGCCGCAAATCCTGTTCAAGTTCGCGACGCGAGCGCATGCGCGTGTCCATGCCGGGCTCGAATAGAACGCATGACCCGCGCGCCTCGCGCTTCGCTTGTTGCAGCGCCAGGTTCGCCTGACGGTAAAGAATTTCCGAATCGGCGAGTTCGGTCTGCGTCAAGGCAATCCCAATCGTTGCTGTTATCGCCAGGCTTCGTCCCTCCACCATGAAGGGCGGCACCAGCGCGCGTAGCATTCCCTCGGCAAGCGCCATCGCCTCCTCAGGCCGCTCTAAATTCGGACAGAGAACGATAAACTCATCCCCGCCCAGACGCGCCACCGTATCGCCCTCACCAGCCGCGGCGCCCAGGCGCGCCGCGACATCGATTAGCAGGCGGTCGCCACCGCGATAACCAACCGTATCGTTTATCGTCTTGAACCAATCTAGATTCAAGCACATCAGCGCCAGCTTCGCGCGATGCCGCGGCTGCGCCCGCGCGGCGGTCAGCCGATCACGCAACCGGAAACGATTGGCCAACCCCGTCAGCGGATCACTATGCGCCAGTTCATGGATGCGCCGTTCGGCATGCTTGCGCTCGGAGGCATCACGCACCGCCAACACCGTTGCCGCGCCGCGCCGCGTTTCCAACGGCCGCGCCAGCACGTCCACGCTGTGCGCATTGCCATCGGCATCGCGTAACATCAGCTCTGCCTGCTCGCAGCGCCCGATCCGCAGATCCTCCAGCTTGCCGCGCGATTCCGGCACGAAGAAATCCTCGAGCGCCGCGCCGACAATCTCCGGCAACGCCCGGCCCAGCAATCGGCACAACACGCCGTTGGCATCCGTCACCACATCGCCGTCGAGAAAAAACAATCCCTCGAACGTTGCGTCTGCGAATTGGCGAAACCGTACCGCCTCCCGCGCCAGGCGACGTTCCAAATGCTGGTCCACGACAGCACCCGCCAGACTCGTAAACAGAACGATAATGCCTATGCCCGCGACGTAAATCGCCAACGGCGCCGTCGCCACGCCATGAATCCTGGCACCGTTCGGCGCCAGCGTTATCGCAGACATCGCAATAAAGTGCAGTCCGGCAATCGCCAGCACGAGGCAAAACGCCGCCTGCGCCCGCCGGCCGGCGACGAACCGCAGCATGCCGAGCGGCGCGAAAACCAGGGCGGCGGCCCAGGCCGCCGCAACGTCGCCCGCGCCATAGGTCAGCACACCCGGCACCTCGAACGCCGCCATACCGGCAAAATGCATGGCGCCAATGGCACCGCCCAACAGTAACCCGGCCGCCACCGCCGCCGGCCGCGTCAGCGTGCGAAAAGCGCCCAATGCCGCCACGCCGCCAACAATGGCAATCAACAGCGAGAGCAACGTCAGCCGAATGTCGAACGCCATCTCCAAACCCGGCCGATAGGCCAGCATGGCGACGAAATGCGTCACCCACACCCCGCAGCCAAGCGCAAAACCGCCAGCCCCGACCCAGATGAACCGCGCCGCTCCATGCGTCACCTGCGCCCGCCCCAGCATCTGCATGGTGGTCAGCGACGCCAGGCCGCACATGACGAAAGCAACGGCAACCAGCGCGGGATCGTGCTGCTCGGTGATGCACCCGATGACGTGAAGCATGAATCCCCTTGGCTGCGCGGCAGGCAAAGGTCTCACGAGACGCATAAGGGCCGATTAACGGGCGCGCTTCTTCAGGCGCGACGAGAGCAGGAAGATTCTTCTTTTTCTGAAGAAAAGGAAGCAAAAAGACTTTTGTCTGTTGATCCGGGAACTGGACGCTAGCCGCGGCTAGCGTCC
>DATJOH010000264.1:0-2720 GCA_035507235.1 Acetobacteraceae bacterium | reverse complement strand
TTGATGGGCTTCTTGCCATGAGTGGGGCTGCCGGCTTTGGCTCATCCCATCCAATCCAGCGAGCGTGGCGCGATATCCATTTCGGCGCCATGCACGTAGCGCTGAACGCCGAGCAGAATTTCTCGCACTTCGGCCGGATCGAACTTGACCTGCCGCGCGATCCCCATCTGCCGTTCTTTTGATTATCTAGTACTCTGCGAAGGGAGACGCCCGCATGAAATTTTACGACTGCGCCACCGCCCCGAGTCCGCGACGCGTGCGCATCTTTCTTGCCGAAAAAGGGATCACAGTGCCGACCGTGCAGGTCGATCTGCGCAACAACGAGCAACTCACTCCGGCATTCCGGGCAATCAATCCCGACGCCACGGTGCCGGCGCTCGAGCTCGACGACGGCACCCGCATCAACGATGCCATTGGCATCTGCGTGTATTTCGAGGCGATCCGGCCCCGGCCGGCGCTGATGGGCGACAGCGCGGAGGAAAAGGCGCTGGTCACCGCCTGGCAACGGGAGGTGGAGCGCAACGGCTTCTTTGCAGTGATGGAAGCATTCCGCAATACCGTCGCCGGTTTTAAGGACCGCGCGCTGCCCGGCCCGCACAACTACGAGCAGATTCCCGCACTTGCCGAACGCGGCCGCCTGCGCGTTTCACATTTTTACGAGCACCTGAACTCGCGTTTGGCGGAGAGCGAATTCGTCGCCGGCACGCGCTATTCGGTGGCCGATATTACCGCCCTTGTTACGGTCGATTTTGCGGTAAGGGCAAAACTGCCAATCCTGGAAACGCATGCACATCTGCGCCGTTGGCACGCCCAGGTTTCCGCCCGGCCGAGTGCGAAAGCGTAAGGTCAAAGGCGGTCGTGAGCGATATCCGGCAAGTGCTCGATTGGCTCGCGGGCGGCGCCCTGTCCGGTGCGCAGTCTCAAGACGTGCTGGCGGAAATGTGCGAGCGCATGGTCGATTGCGGCATACCGCTGTGGCGGGTGGCGGTCTTTGTCACGACGCTCCATCCCGACGTCATGGGCCGCAGGTTCCTGTGGCAGGCGGAATCCGGTGTGACGACGTCAGAAGCGCTGCATGAAATCAAGGAGACCGATGACTTTAGGTTAAGCCCGTTCAGCACGGTCTATGCGACGCGCGTGCCGTTGCGGCGGCGCCTTGCCGACAAGGATTGTCAACTGGACTTCGATGTACTGCGCGATTTGCGCGACCAGGGAGGAACCGATTACGCTGCATTCCCGCTTTTGTTTACCGACGGATCAATTCACGTCGCAACCTTTGCGACGCGCGCGCCCGGCGGGTTCTCCGCGGCGCAATTTTCCGATCTTGAATCGGTGATCCATCCCCTGGCGCGCGTTGCCGAAATCCGCGCGCTCCGCCGCACAGCCGGAAACCTCATCGATACTTACGTCGGACACCAAACCGGCGAGCGAATCCTTGCGGGAAAAATTCGCCGCGGCTATGTCGAGGCGATCCGCGCCGCAGTTTGGCTCTCGGACATGCGCGGATTTACGGCGCTGTCGGAGCGGGCGCCGCCGCAGGCCGTCATTGAGCGTCTGAATGTTTATTTCGGCTGCCAGGTCCCCGCGATCCTTGAGCATGGCGGCGAAGTGCTCAAATTCATGGGTGACGGTTTACTGGCCATTTTCCCGATCGATGGCGATCAAGACGCCGGTTCGGTCTGCCGCCGCGCGCTCGATTGCGCGCGGGATTTTCGCGCCCGCATCGCTGCGCTGCCGCGCCAAGGGGATAACGATGCCATCCGCTTCGCGGTTGCCCTCCATCTCGGCGAGGTGATGTACGGCAATATTGGCGGCGGCAACCGGCTCGACTTTACCTGCATCGGGCCGGCGGTGAATTTGGCGGCGCGGCTGGAGAAGGTTGCCGCCAAACTTCGGGAGGCGGTCGTCGCGTCGGCGGACTTCGCCGCCCAATGCCGAGAGCAGTTCCGCTCGCTGGGCGAGCACGCGGTGGCCGGCTTTGTCGCACCGCAACCGGTGTTCGGCTTGGCCGATTGACTGCAGGACTGGGCGCCGCAGCCGCATTGCTGCAATGTCGCCGAGTCCTTATGTGAGTTAGGTGCTGCCCCTTGGCAGAATCGGCGCTATCGGGGCACATTAGTGTCCCGATTCCGAAGTTCGCATGATTATGCGGCGCCCTGGTTTGCGAACTTCGGAATCAAGGCGATTATCCCGGACTTGACAAAGCTTATCAGGCATGGCAATATCCTCCTACGCTTTGGAGGCAGTCATGGCGAAACGGCCCAAACCAGTCCCGCAAATGAGCATCGCCCAATTCGAGGCCATGTTCCCGGATGAGGAAGCCTGCGACCGCTATCTGGTCGCCCGCCGCTGGCCGGAAGGCGTCCATTGCCCCCGCTGCGGGAACACGGACCTTTACGACGCCTCCAGCTACAAGCCCTTCCATTGGCAGTGCCGGGAGTGCGCCCCCCAAGGCTATCGGTTCTCCAATATCACCGGGACCATCTTCGAGAACACGAATAAAGATTTGCGCGACTGGTTCCGCGTCGCCCATTTGATGTTGGCGAGCAAGAAAGGAATGAGTGCCCTGCAAATTCAGCGCCTGATGGGTTTCGGCAGCTACAAGACTGCTTGGTACATGTGCCACCGCATCCGCGCCGCCTTGACCGAAAAGGATGCTGATAAATTGGGCGGGATCGTCGAAATGGACGAAACCTATATCGGCGGGAAGGACAAAAACC
>DATJOH010000263.1:0-5090 GCA_035507235.1 Acetobacteraceae bacterium | reverse complement strand
CGCGTTTTTATCACCTGGACACCTGCTTTTGTCCGCTCTCCGGCGGCGAGGTGCTGTTTTACCCGCCCGCTTTCACGCCCGAGTCGCTGGCCCGCATCCACGCCCATGTCGCACCGGAGCAGCGCCTGGAGGCGAGCGCCGAGGATGCGGCTGCGTTCGCGGTGAATGCCGTCTGCATAGAACGCACGATTGTCATGGCCCGCGCGCCAACGCATGTGCGCGGCCTGCTGGAAGGCAGAGGCTACCAGGTCACGGGCGTTGATCTCGATCCATTCATTCTGTCCGGCGGCGGCGCCTACTGCATGACGCTGCGGCTGGATCGATCTAGCGACTGATTCGATGAAGCAACGGATAAATAGCAAAAGTCTTTTGCTTCTTTTCTTCAGAAAAGAAGATTCTTCTTTCTTGAAAGAAAGAAGCAAAGAACTTTTGCTATAATGCTGTTACAAACTTACCGCTTGGTTTGGTCGCCGAGTGGGAACTCAACATGGCTGAGTTGCGACAGATCGGCGGTCGGGGTGCCGTCCTCGTCGTAGGTGACGGCGTCAGCGTAATGGGCGCCGAACAGGATCTGCCGATCGGTATAATCGCCGACGTCCTGCACCTGTCGGCCCAGCTTGACGTCGGTTGCCGTCACCGAAAGGAATAGCCTTGCCCACGCCGCCTTGAGTTCGGCCGGGCCGCAACCATGCAGCGGGCTTGTTTCATCGATCGGATGCATCAACGTCCAGGTCATCGGGAATGCCGGCAGATGCGGCGACAGCAGCGGCAGGTCCTGGAAGCGCCGGTAGAGGCGGCCCTGATCGTCGGTTTCCTTAAGGAGTACCGAAAGTTGCGCCGTCGCGCCGATCAGCATGTTGACGCGGCCGTTTGCTACGCGGACCATCAGCGCAGGGTTTCCCTTGTACGTTGTCACCACCGCCTTGTCGGCAAACAGGATGCCGGCTTGTGGCCGCGAAAAGCGAACGAAAAGAATGCCGGTGAGCAGAGCGACGAAGGCCATGCCGACAGCCATTTCGATGCCGGCGACCGCGTACCCGTAACGGCTGAGCGGTGACATTTCGCCGTAGCCGACGGTGGAGAGCGTCTCCAGGCTGTAGAAGAACGCGCGGTAGAAATCGCCCGGCGGCAGGTTTTGGATGGCACCAGGCTGCAGGCAGTAAAGGCCGGCGAAGATGAGATTGATCAGCACCATTCCGGCGATGCCGCAGGCAACAAAGGCCGGCCAGGGCAGTGCCACGGCCAGATGGTAGGGGTCCCGGAGGTCGAAGCGCAGCGCACCAGCCTTGCGTACTTCGAATGCTCCTTGTCGAAGGCAGGCGTAACGGAGCTTTCTCATGCGACGGGATATTCTCATGTCCGGCACCATGGCTGCGTGAACCGAGGTGTTTACGGCCAGCCAGATATGCCGCGCTAGCACCGTTGCTACGGGGCCGTGGAGGCCGCACAGCGCCGGCGATCGCTCGCATCACGGGCTGACGGCCCCGGCTGGTTGGGCTACGGTGCCCCAACAATGACGCGTGCGGTGGACGCTTGGCGGCTATAAGGGTGACGGTTTTCGGCGGAGACCGGCGGATGCACCAGATTGGATAGGCTGCCGCCCCGGCTGGCCGCGCTGCGCGATCTGGCGCTCGATTTGCGCTGGACCTGGAACCACGCGGCCGACCCGTTGTGGGAACGGATCGATGCCGTTCTGTGGCAGCGGACCCATAATCCCTGGACGATTCTGACCTACGTCTCCACGGTTCGCCTGAACACGCTTGCGTCGGATAGTGAATTTCTCGCCCAACTCGACGCGCTCGCTGCCGAACGCCAGGCATATCTGCACGGGCCTACCTGGTTTGGCATCAACTATGGGGCCTCGTCGCTTGGCGGCGTTGCGTATTTCAGCATGGAGTTCGGCCTCGGCGATGCCCTGCCGCTATACGCCGGCGGCCTCGGCATTCTCGCCGCGGATTTTTTGAAGACCGCGAGCGACCTTGGCCTGCCGCTGATCGGCATCGGCCTGCTGTTCCAGCAAGGCTATTTTCGCCAAATGATCGATGCGACGGGTCGCCAGCAGGAGGCTTACGTCAACAATCAGCCATCCGCCATGCCCATAGAGCCGGTTTGGGCGCCGGATGGCAGTCGCTTTGTCGTGACGATTCCGCTGCCGGGGCGGCATTTGCGCCTGCTTGTGTGGCGCGCCGCGGTGGGCCGCACCGCACTGTATTTGCTGGATAGCAATGATCCGCTGAATAGTGCGGTCGATCAGGGTATTACCGGTCAGCTCTATGGCGGCGGCAGCGAGATGCGGCTGGCGCAGGAAATCGTGCTTGGCGTCGGCGGCTGGCGCGTGGTGGAGGCACTGCATCCGGAGATCGAGATTTGCCACGCGAACGAAGGCCATGCCGGTTTCGCGGTGCTGGAGCGCGCCCGTTCCTACGCGGCACGCTCCGGATTGCGTTTTGCCGAAGCCCTGTGGGCAACGCGCGCCGGCAATGTGTTCACGACCCACACGCCGGTTGCCGCTGCCTTCGATAAATTTCCGATCGAGCTGCTTGCGCAATATGCGGCGCCGCTGAACGAGGTGGGCGTTGGCCCGGGACGTGTGCTGGCGATGGGCCGGGCGCCTGACGAGCCCGCGGACGCACCCTTGAACATGGCCTATCTGGGTGTGCGCGGCGCACTCTGGACCTGCGGCGTCAGCCGGCTGCACGGCGAGGTGAGTCGCCACCTGTTCGCGCCGCTTTTTCCGCGTTGGCCGGCGCATGAAGTGCCGATCACGCACATCACCAACGGCGTGCACGTACCTACCTGGGATTCACGGGACGCCGATGATCTCTGGACCGAGGCATGCGGCAAGGATCGCTGGCGCGGCATGTCTGACGAATTGCAGACCGGCCTGACGGCGTTGCCGGATGGCGCACTTTGGGCGATGCGCGGCCGCGCAAGGCAGAACCTTGTGGCGAGCGTGCGTGGACGCCTTGAACAACATCTGAGTGGCCGTGGCAGATCGCCCGAAGCAGCTGCGGTAGCCAGAAGCGTGCTCGATCCGAACGTGTTGACGTTGGGTTTTGCCCGGCGCTTCACTGCCTATAAACGACCCAACTTGCTGCTGCGGAACCGCGAGCGGCTCGCACGCATTCTCCGCAACGAGCATCGACCGGCGCAAATCGTGGTTGCCGGCAAGGCGCATCCCGCCGACGAGGCGGGCAAGCACATGATCCAGGAATGGTTCGACTTCGCGCAGGATCCGGCGTTCCGTCATCGCGTGGTTTTGCTGGAAGATTATGATATTTCACTAGCGCAAGAACTCGTTCAGGGCGTGGATGTGTGGATCAATACGCCGCGGCTGCTGTGGGAGGCGTGCGGCACGAGTGGCATGAAGGTCCTGGTCAATGGCGGCTTGAATGTTTCGGTAAGGGATGGTTGGTGGGAGGAGGCATACACCCCGGACGCCGGGTGGATGATCGGGGCAAATGCCGGCAGCGGCACTGAAGAGCAGGATGGACATGATGCCGAGGCACTCTATGACGTGCTCGAACATAAGATCGTGCCGGAGTTCTACACACGCGATGCCGCCGGCGTGCCTGGTGCCTGGCTCGCGCGCATCCGGTGCAGCATGGCCAACCTTACCCCACAATACAGCAGCACGCGGATGGCCCACGAATATTTGCGGGCGGCCTATTTGCCGGGTGCCAGGGCGTTGCGCCGCCGTATGGAAGACGGCGCCGCGCGCGCTAAGGAAATGGCTGCCTGGGAGCGTCGCGTTCGGCTGCACTGGAGAAGTATCCACGTCGCAGATCCCGCGTTCGTGTCCGATGCGGGCGGTTGGTGCGTGACGGTGCCGATCTATCTGGGCGAAATGGATGCCGGCGATATAGCGGTTGAGATCTATGCCGAGCCGGCCGACGGCGATACCGCTGTGCCCGTGAGCTTGGCGAAGGGCAAGCCGATAGAGGGTGCCGCAAACAGCTTCCTCTACATCGCCACGGCGCCGGCCGGCCGGTTCCCACATGATTATACGGTGCGGGTTCTGCCGTATCATCCCGACGCCAGGGTGCCAACGGAACTTGCCCTGGTGCTGTGGCAGAAATAGCCGGCGCCTGACCGTGATGAAATAGGAAGGGAGAGGCGTTTCAAGACGATACTCGCCGAGCGCTGGGTGCGCAGCATCCTTGATCTGCGTCAACGACGGGTTTGACCCAGAAATTTAATAAAGCATTTGGCGCAATCGTGTAAGATTCGCTTGGTTCGTGCCTAGATGCGCTGCACGGCATCAATGCAGAGTGGCCGCACTGGCTTGTCTGAGAAGGAAGTCAAGCGCCAAAGAAAGTAGGTCTTTTTTGAAGAAAGAACCAAAAAACTTTTCTCTGCTGCGGGCGGCATTGATTTCCATCTATTCGAACCTGCCGCTGCGAGCCAAAGAGAAAAGTTTTTTGTTTCTTTTTTTCAAAAAAGAAATACTTCCTTGCTCCGCTCGATATTAATCTCTACGCCGCTGGTAAGAATTCCGCTTTCTGCCGTCGAATGCCAAAGAAAATATAAGCGAGGAAACGTCAGTGTCACTGTTTGATGACGCCGTCGCCAGGCTCGCGCAGCAACGCAACCTTGCGAATGCGCCCGCCACGCTCACGGCACCGCCGCTCGATTGGGCCCAGGCGAAGAGCGTGGCGGCCGCGCGGTTGGACGAAAACTGGGCTTCGCCCGAAACAACGAAACATGCTGCCTCGGCAAACATGGCGCAGGAACTCGCCGTGCTGCTGTGTGCGTTCGGCGAGTTGGCGGGGGAGGCGGGTCGTCACGAAGCGCGAACGCATGCGACCGAGGGATTCCCCCCACTCAAATGGTACGAGGCGTTCATGGCGAACTCGGCCCCCGATAAGGTGCGAGTAAGCGGCTTCCTTCGCGCAGGCGTCATTCACCCGGCGCCCGCTGACGTGTTCCCCGCTTCCGCCGCCGGGGCTGGTTCACGCAGCGAATCCGCATCGCGTGGTTGCCGCAGCTCTCTACGTAATATCTTGCCGATCGCGGTTTTGGGCAGCGACGGTACGAACTCCACGTGGCGGGGTACCTTGTACCCCGTCAAGAAACGCCGGCAATGAACG
>DATJOH010000262.1:0-8052 GCA_035507235.1 Acetobacteraceae bacterium | reverse complement strand
CGCGTCAGTCTCGCCCTTTTCCTGCAGCTTTTGCAAGGCGTAGGCCCGCGTGGTGTCGAGCAGGCGATATAGCGCGAAGCCTGTCCCGACCTCGGCGTTCAGCAAGGATTTCGAAACAAGGCTCGCTACCAGCTCGGCAATGTCGGCTACGCCCAACGGTTCGTAGGTTGCCACCGCGTGGGCCGCATCCAGGGTGAAGTCCCCGGCGAACACCGCGAGCCGGCAGAGCAGCGTCCGCTCCGGCTCGGGCAACGCATCGAAGCTCCAGTCGAGCGTCGCCTCGAGCGTGCGATGGCGCGGCCGGGCCGTGCGGCGCCCTTGCGTAAGCAGCCGTATCCGATCCTCAAGCCGTGTTGCTACGCCCAATGTGCCAAAGACATCGACGCGGCCGGCCGCCAATTCGATGGCCAGGGGAATGCCGTCGAGCTTGCGGCAGATTTTTGACACGACCGATGCATCGGCATCGCGAAACTCGAAGCGGTGGGCAGCCGAAGTGGCACGCTCGACGAATAGCTGGACCGCCGGGTAGGCGAGCGCTTCCATCGCCGAGAGCTCAGAAGAGTCGGGCGGTATTTCGAGCGGCTCCAGCCGGTACACGCCTTCGCCCTCCGCCCGCAGCGGTTCGCGGCTTGTTGCAAGAATATCGATGTTTGCGGTTCTGCGCAGCAGATCCTCGACCAGGGTGGCCGCGGCCTCGATAACCCGTTCGCAACTATCCAGCACAATGAGCATCCGGCGGTTGCGCAGAAAGGCGACCAGCCCTTCGATCGGATTATCCGCGGCAATCGCGATCCCGAGGGTCGAGGCGACTTTTTCCGCGACCAGGCCGGTATCCAGCAGGGGCGCGCAGTCCACGACGGCAATCCCATCCTTGTAGGCGCCGGCTGTTTGCTCCGCGACCGCCATAGCCACCGAGGTCTTGCCGATGCCGCCGGGACCCGTAATGGTCACGAAACGTCGGCGATGCAGCCTGCCCATCACGTCGCTGACGGTGTCGGCGCGGCCAACCAGACTTGTCAGGCGCGAAGGCAGCCCGCGCGCCGCGCCCGGCGAATCGGCCACCGGAGCCCGCCTCTCGTGCGGCGTTGGCGACGCGATTGGCGCCACGAACCGGTAGCCGCGGCCGGGAACGGTAACCAGATACCGGGCGCCGTCCTCGCCGTCCCGCAGCGCCTTGCGCAACAGGGCCATCTGGGTGCGCAGATTGCCCTCCTCCACCAGCAGCCCAGGCCAGACTCGCGCAACCAGGTCATCCTTGCTGACGACCTCGCCGGCGCGTTCGATCAGGGCAGTGAGGAGATCGTAAGCGCGTGCGCCGATGCGCACCGGGCTATCTGCCTCGAGCAGAATTTGCTGTCCGGGCAACAGACAAAATGGCCCGAACCGGATCGCCGGGCCATCGTTCGCGCGTGCACCCTCGTCCGCGCCCGCCCCCGGTCCGGTCGGAGTGATCGACATGCAGCAAACGCCCCGCGCAGCCGGGGTGATGTTGCTCCATACCGCTGCGTGCCGCCAGCTTCACCTGGTCATCAATTGCGCAGCATGTTCGATGTCATTGTGTCGCTGAGCGGGAGCTAGATCGCCTCCTGCAGGCAGCAGGGTGTTTCTCGGCCACTCAAATCCTTGGCGAGACGCGCGAAATGCACGCGAAGCTGCGGCACGACGAAATCTATGAAAGCGCGAACTTTCGGAGCCGACAGTCGGCCGCTCGGCAACACCAGATGCACGGGAATGGGCGGCGGCTCATACTTTGCCAGCACGATTCGGAGTTCCCCGGAGCGGACCTGTCCGGCGATATCGCACAGGAACATGCAGATAACGCCGCGTCCCTCGATCGCGGACTCCACCGCGCCCCGCGCGCTGTCCGTCGCCAGCCGTGGCGCGAACTGCACTGTATGGGGAACGGTGCCCCCGTCGCTCGGCGGGAAGCGCCACGAGTCCGGCCCAAGTTCAGTCAGGGCAATGATCTGATGCCTGGCGAGGTCATTAGGCTCCCGGATCTCCGGATGGGTCCGCAAATAACGCGGCGACGCAACCACCACCCGCCGCACCTCGCCGACCCGGATGGCAATGAGGGCGGAGTCCGTGAGGCGGGCGATGCGAAGCGAGACGTCGACGCCTTGGTCGATCAGGTTTACCGGTCGATCGAGCAGGTTCAGCCTGGTCGATACGGCCGGATAGATATCCAGAAACGCATCGACGATCGGCCGCAACACCGCCTCTCCAAACAGCACGGGCGCGGTTACCGTGAGGCTGCCGCGCGGCGCCGACTGTTCGCCCGCGGCCGCTGATTCGGCCTGCTCAAGATCGATCAGTATCC
Organism: Acetobacteraceae bacterium; assembly: GCA_035507235.1. Lineage (GTDB taxonomy): Bacteria > Pseudomonadota > Alphaproteobacteria > Acetobacterales > Acetobacteraceae > CAJCIS01. The sequence continues at coordinate 5,732 of DATJOH010000262.1, read as the reverse complement.
GCCGGCAGATGGCGGCATAGCGTTCTCCGGCATCGCTCATTCGGAGCGATCGGGTGGTCCTATGGAGCAGTTCCGTGCCGACTTGTGTTTCGAGGAAGGCGATGGCGCGGCTGACGGCGGCCGGCGACCGACCAAGCCGACGGCTGGCTCCGGCCAGGCTGCCTTCATTGAGGGTCACGACGAAGACCTTCATCGCATCGAGGCGATCCATGAACCCTCCCCATATTCCAGGCTGAGCCGAAGACCACACGAGAGCGGGACGACCCCGGAAACCCCAACGCAGGAATGATGCTGGATTCTACAGACGAAACCCAGTCAATTTCTGTGAATTCTTATGTGTTTAGCGCTGCCGGACCGGTTCACCCGGCAGTTGCGGCCGGAAGCCATAAGACAAAGTCTGTTGCTTCTTTTCTTCAGAAAGGAAGAATCTTCTTTCTTGAAAGAAAGAAGCAAAGAACTTTTGCTCTTTTAGTGTGGGATGTCGGGAGCCTGCGCGGCTTGGTCAGGCGCGAAAAGAAATGCTAAGGCAGGTCTCGCCGGCAATGGTTGTCCAGCTGCGGAACTCGCCCTCGAGAAGCGCCACGAGGTTGGTAAATCCTTCGAATGAATCGAAGAGGTTGATCTCAGATGAGCCGAGGGCACCGTTCACCAACGATAATTGAAATGCCGATTGCGGGTTTCGCACGGCCGATATGACACACGCCGATGCGCGGCGCGGCTTGCCTTCGCTATCCCTGCAGAGGCTGTACAGCGTGAAATATAGGGCAGCGATCAGCGCTGTGCGATACTTCAGCGCCGATAGGTCGAGCCTTCCCGAAATACACGTGATGATGCCGGCTGACTCGCTGGACGAGAACAGCAACGCCGTGCATGCGATGATTTCATCGAGCGCGGCTCCGCAGTCTTTCTGTCGGGCGTCGATACACAAGCTGGTGGATCGGATAGCCGATGCCAACCCATTGGCCCATTTGAATTTATCTTCGTCGCGGCAGCGGACTGGCTCGCCGGTATCGGCGCGGCACCGCATGTCTCGCAGCAGCCAGATGATCATTGAAGCCAGTTCGAACCGGATCTGCCGCCAGACCGCTCGGATGCCGCAGTCGTCAAATTCCGATAGCGAGCTCAGCGCGCCAAGCAGTTGGTTCAGAAGTTTAGCGTGAGTGTTGGTAAGCAGGCTTGCGCTTTGAACCATTTCATCCAGCCGGAACCATGGCGGTGCGCCACGATGCCGGGGCAACTTTCATACGCTAAATTGCATCCGAATTCCTGCCCGTTCCTTGTCGACATCATGTTCATTACCAGGCTCCCCGGCATTTGCGGCAAGGTAAGGCCGAAGCAATTTCTTATATTTGACAATGATTGCACATCTTGTCGAAGCCGCCCGCCTTGATCTTATCTGCAAGCGGACCGTTGCCGACCGACTGCGCCGGAAGGCTTGCCGATCACGGCCGGCGCGCGTCGGATGCTGGTGCCATACGGCGCGCCTGCCGGCGGTGGGTAGCAGATTCATAGTAGTATTGTCATTCAACCGCAGTGTGGAAGAGTGTTTGTCGAACCACGTGTCTTTGCTGACGGCGCGGATGCATGTAGCGGTCGGCGTGCAATGTTCAGGGCCACGCCACCGCATTGCGAAAATCCAATGGGCGATTCGAGGTGCATCATGGATTTATCATCAGACTTGGAGCTCCCTTCCGACACATGGCCGGCGACGGAGGCCCGCTCTGACGGGTCGGAGGGTGCCGTGCCGACCGAGTTTGGCCGTATGCTTGAAGATGTCAGGACGGCGCTCAATCGCGATCTCGGCACGGCCACTGCCGCTACCGCGGCCAGGCGACTGGCAGAAGCCCTGGCGAGCAAAGCCGGCCGGGAACCGGCACGTGGGGGGCTGGCGCCCTGGCAGGAGCGTAATTTGCGGAATTACATCGAAGACCGACTGGAGCGGCCGCTGCGGGTTGCGGAACTGGCTGCCCGCGTATCGCTCAGTGCCAGCCATTTCAGCCGCGCTTTTGCGGTGACGTTCGGCGAGCCGCCACATAGTTTCATTGTCGGCAGGCGGATCGCCCGCGCGCGGACGCTGATGCTGAAGACAGCGGAGAGCTTGAGTCAGATTGCGTTGGCGTGCGGATTTGTCGATCAGACGCATCTTTGCCGATGCTTTCGGCGATCTGTCGGCATGCCGCCGGGCGTTTGGCGACGCAGTCGCGCCGACATGAGTGTGCCTCCACGCACCCCGGTAGCCGCGGTGAGTGGCTTACGTGCCGAGCCGGCCCACGTAGTGGCCTAGGCGGGATTCGACATCGCCGGGCTTGTGGAAACCAAGCTGCATCAGGGTTTTTAGCCGGTTCTGGCTGGCCGGACGCTGGACCGAGGCAATGAATGCGTCCCATTCGGGTGAAATTTCCGCGTCCTGCGGCAGGCTCGCGACATCGACCAAGCGTTTCGTGTCAGCAATCGCTTGTTTGTCGAATGAAGCTATTCGCGTGGCAAGCGTATCGACAAAGCTGTCCAGCCCGCTATCGGGAAGTGCGCGATTAACGTAGCCGTAAAGTTCGGCGATATCGCCGCGGATATCGTCGGCGCCGAGCAATATCTCAAGCGCCCGGCCGCGGCCGACAAGCCGGGGTAGTCGCGCCATCGGGCCACCGCCCGGAACTAGGCCGGCGCCAACTTCCCATTGTGACAGGATCGCCCGCTCGCGGCTGGCAAATCGCATGTCGCTCGCGAGTGCGAGCTCGCTGCCGACGCCGGTGGCGCGCCCGCGAATTGCAGCGATGGATACGACCGGCGCGCGGCTGATGCGCACCAGCATGTCGGGAAGCGGCGGCAGACCCGTCGGGCCGGGCGGCAAACTGGTGGAATCTTCCAACCTGGCAAAGAAATCATAATGGGTCAGAAAAAAGCCATCGACGGCGCTATCGAAGACGACAACTTTGACTTGCTCGTCCGATTCGAGACTCGAGACGATCTCATTGAGTTGCGGCAGGTTCTGCGGGCCGAAAATATTCAGGGGTGGAATATCGAAGGTAACGCGCCAGTAGGCCGGCGAACGCCGTTCGACGCGGATCTGTGTGGCAGTTCCGATATTGGGCATGATCGTCTCCGTCGCAGCGGAAGTTGTGGTGGCAAAAGAGGGTAACGACCGCCTTCTCTTCCTATTGTGGCGCGGCCGCGTCGGCTTGTTTCATCTTGCCGTGCTTAGCTCAAAAGCATCCTTATATTGCCACGAACCGACGCTGACGAAGCCCGCCCGATCCATGCCTTGGCAAACCGGTGAAGTACGTGGCAAAAGTCTTTTGCTTCTTTTCTTCAGAAAAGAAGAATCTTCTTTCTTGAAAGAAAGAAGCAAAGAACTTTTACTATTTAGCGCCCGTTCGGGAAGCTTGTTCGTGGCCTTGGGATGGCTGTATAGATTGCGCCAAATGCCCATGAGCGCACTTTATCGTTGTCAGGTTTCAGATCAGGGAGTACGGCCGTGAGCCCTATCGACACGCTTCGTGACACGAAAATCGCTCTCACCCATGGATGCGGCGCGATGCCGGCGATGGGATTTGGCACGTTGATCCCCGATCCTGATGTAACCAGAAAGGCGACCAGGGCCGCGCTGGAAACCGGTTTCCGTCATCTCGATTGCGCGGAGCGCTATCGTAATGAAGATTCTGTCGGCGCGGCTGTTCAAGACGCGGTGGCGGCGCGGACGCTACGCCGGGAAGATCTATTCATCACGACAAAATTGTGGAACAGCAATCATCGCCCCGAGCGGGTCAAACCCGCCTTCGATGCGAGTTGCCGCCGGCTGCAAGTTGATACCATCGATTGTTACCTCATCCACACCCCATTTGCCTTTAAGCCTGGCGACGAGCAAGACCCAAGGGACGAGCAGGGTCAGGTGATCTACGATTCTGAGGTAACGCTGCTGGAGACGTGGCAGGCGCTTGAACGCCTCGTTGACGAAGGTCGGTGCGGATCTATCGGCCTTTCCGATATCACTCTGGAGAAGGCGCGCGAGATCGTTGCGGCCGCGCGGATCAAGCCCGCGGTGGTGGAGGTCGAATCACATCCCTACCTGCCGGAATGGGAGTTGCTTGATTTCTGTCGAGAGCATGGCATTGTGCTGCTCGCATTCGCGCCGCTGGGCCATGCGATTGAACCGAAAATAACGGAAGACCCAGTTATTACCTCCATCGCCCGCCGCGTCCACAAGACCCCCGCCCAGGTTGCGCTGGCATGGGCGGTGCAGCGTGGCACGGCTCTGCTGACCACCTCGACCAAGCCTGACCACATTCAGGAGAACTTTGAGATTTCAACGCTGCCTGAAGACGCGATGCGGGAGATCAGGGACGACATTACTACGACTGTCCGGTTCAACCCGGTGGTGACCACCGGCGTGCCTGGTTTTATTCCCCGGCCAAGTAGCGGCGTCGCATAAGATGCCGAATTACTCTCGGGCGCGAAAATAGGGCGATCGGAAAACGGAGGATTTTTGTTGATGCCAGGTCTCCCTGAGCGCCCGATGGTGCACCGGCGGTCAGAGATCGATCACGATATCTTCCTGGGGTTGGGAGCAGCATATCAACACATTCCCCTCAGCCGGCGGATCTACCGGCTCGGACTGATAGGAAATGGCGCCGGCGATCAGCGCGCTCTCGCAATTGTGGCAGACGCCGGCGCGGCATGCCCAGCGCACCGGAACATCGCAAGCCTCCGCCAGCTCAAGAATGCTTTGAAAGTCTCCGCCCCAGCGGACATTGAGGCCGCTGCGTGCAAAGGACACCAGTGGCCCCGTGCCGGCCGCCCCAACCGGCAAATGCGGCGGCTTGCGCAGCACCGCAGCAATGCCCGGTGTCAGGGAGGGACCAGCGCCGAACGTCTCGCTGCGAATACGGTTCGCGGCGACACCCCCGGCCCGGAGACCGGACGTCAGGTCGGTCATGAAAACAGGCGGCCCGCACAGATAGAAATCGGCATCAGCGGGCACGCCCAATTCGCGCAAGGCAGGCGCGCTCACGTGGCCAACGGCGTCGAAATCAATTCCCAGCCGGTCCGAAGGGTCGGGCGAACTGAACCTTATGTGGCGATGGCTGCGCGGCAGGGCCGCGAGGCAGGCAAGTGCCTCCGCGGCGAACGGATGCTCGGCACCACTATGCGCGCCATGAATCCACCAGACCTCCCGCGGCGACTTGGCGTCAGCCAACGCATGCAGCATGGCCAGCACGGGCGTGGCACCGATGCCGGCGCTGAGCAGAATGACGGGGCCGTCGCCGGGCTCCAGCACGAAGCTGCCGCGTGGCGCCGCCACATCGACGATATTACCGTTCTGAACCACGTCGCGGATGTAGGTGCCGGCGGCACCGTTGGGATTGCGCTTGACGCTGATTCGATAGCGAAAGTCGTTCGGGCCGCCCGATAGCGAATAGCTGCGCAGCAATGCGGGCGCCTCGGGCGTCGCACGCAGGCGCAGCACGATAAACTGCCCAGGTAGGCCAGGAGTCAGAGGAGTCTTGTCGGTGGGTTCCAGCACCAACGACGTCACGTTGTCGCTCTCACGCTTTTTGTCCACCACACGCAGCGGCCGGAACCCCGCCCACGAAGGCGCCGGACCCGCGCCCGGAGCCAGCCCAGGATTGCCGGCCGTGGCGCCGTTATCCGGCGTTCGTTCAAGCAGCGCCTTGAAAGAACCTTGCCAGCCGCTGCTGAGTGCCGGAATGCGCAGCGCCCTCTCCAGCCGATCCGCC
>DATJOH010000261.1:0-3455 GCA_035507235.1 Acetobacteraceae bacterium | reverse complement strand
GGACTGGCTGTTCGATGCCATTGATAAAAGTCTTTTGCTTCTTTTCTTCAGAAAAGAAGTCCGTCCTTTATTGGTATCCGCGGCGCGGCTGGCCGCCGCTAAGTGCCCGGCACCGGGGTGTTGGTGGCGCGGGCGGGGGTTTTCAACCGACGGTTTCTGCGTGCTGGCGCGGCGATGGGCGGGCCGGCGATGGGGGTTACAGGCCGTGTAACCTATGCTTACAAGCGGACATGTTGTCTTCGGGAGTCGCCATGCGCCGAACCAGCCTGCTCGCCGCCTGCCTGGTGCCGGTTTTCTCCGCCTCCGCCTATGCCCAGGCGGCGCCGCCGCAGTCCGATCCGGACAGCATCTGGACCATCCAGGTCGAGAACGACGCGGTCTCCACGCTGAAGGGCACGTCGGACGAGTATTACACGAGCGGCCTGCGCATCGGCTGGACCTCCGGCGCGGATGCGGTGGACGCGGCCGCGGCGGTCGGCCACGGCCTGTGGGGCGACGGTACCACGCGCGTCTCGCTGGAGCTGGAGCAAAGCCTGTTCACGCCGCGGGACACGCAACTCGATCCGCCCGACCCGCGGGATCGGCCCTACGCGGGCGAGTTGCTGGCGACGCTCGGCCTGATCCACGACACATCCGACACCCGCGACGTGATGGCGCTCAGCCTCGGCATCGTCGGCCCCGGCGCGCTCGGCGAAATCGTGCAGAACGGCTTCCACAGCATCATCGGCGACACCTCCAACCGCGGCTGGCACTACCAGATTCAGGATCAGCCGGCGGTCAACCTGCTCTACCAGCGCACCTGGCGCCTGCCACTGGCCGATTTCGGCGCCGTGCAGACGGACTTCCTGCCCTCCGGCACGGTCGGCCTCGGCGATGTGCGGGACTATGTGCAGGGCGGCGGCGTGCTGCGCATCGGCCAGGGCCTGAACAGCGATTTCGGCGCCGCCCGCATCGAGCCGGGCCTGAACGGCTCCGATGCCTTCACCCAAACCGCGCCCTTCGTGTGGTACGGCTTCGCCGGCGTGGACGGCCAGGCGGTCGGCTACGACGTGTCGCTAGACGGCAGTACATTCCGCAATAGAACGCCGAGCGTGCATCGCATTTGGGACGTGGGCGAATTCGAGGCGGGGCTGGCCGCCATTTTGTACGGTGTGCGGGTGAGCTACACGCAGACTTGGCAGACGCAGGAATTCAAGGGCGCGCGGAGCGGGTTGTTTAATTTTGGTAGTTTGGCGCTGAGCGTGAAGTTCTAGAAAAAAGAAGGCTCTTCTTTTTCTGAAGAAAAAGAAGCAAAAAGACTTTTATCATTTCGGTTCCGAGCCTCGGGTGGAGCTTACACCGCAGAGCGCAATGAGTAAAAGTTTTTTGCTTCTTTTTTTCAAAAAAGAAGGCCTTCTTCTTGCCTTCCTTTATATCCTACCCGAACTGATTCATCGTATTATGCGCGCCGCCCGCTTTCAGGGCGGCTTCGCCGGCGAAATATTCCTTGTGGTCGTCGCCGATATCGGAGCCGGACATGTTCTGGTGTTTTACGCTTGCGATGCCGCGGCGGATTTCTTCGCGCTGCACGTGCTGCACGTAGCCGAGCATGCCTTCCGTGCCGAAATATTCGCGCGAGAGCGTATCGGTGGAGAGCGCCGCGGTGTGGTAGGTCGGCAGCGTGATCAGGTGGTGGAAGATGCCGGCCCGCTTCGCGGCGTCCGCCTGGAAGGTGCGGATGCGTTCGTCGGCTTCGGTGCCGAGCGGCGTGCCGTCGTACTCGACACTCATCAGCTTGGCGCGATCGTAGGCGGCGACGTCCTTGCCGTCCGCCTTCCAGGCATCGAACACCTGCTGGCGGAAATTCAGCGTCCAGTTGAAGGATGGCGAGTTGTTGTAGGCAAGCTTGGCATTCGGCACGACCGCGCGGATGCGGTCCATCATGCTCGCGATCTGCTCGATATGCGGCTTTTCCGTTTCGATCCAGATCAGGTCCGCGCCGTTCTGCAGTGACGTGATGCTGTCCAGCACGCAGCGGTCCGCGCCGGTGCCGGGGCGGAACTGGAACAAGTTGCTCGGCAGCCGCTTCGGCCGCATCAGCTTGCCGCCGCGATTGATCAGTACGTCGCCGTTCTTCGTTTCGGCCGGCGTCACTTCCTCGCAATCGAGGAAGCTGTTGTACTGGTCGCCGATATCGCCGGGGGTGTGGCTGACCGCGATCTGTTTGGTGAGGCCGGCGCCGAGGCTGTCAGTGCGGGTTACGATGATGCCGTCATCTACGCCGAGTTCGAGGAAGGCGTAGCGGCAGGCACGCACTTTGGCTAGGAAATCCTCGTGCGGCACGGTCACCTTGCCGTCCTGGTGGCCGCATTGCTTTTCGTCGGACACCTGGTTTTCGATCTGCAGCGCGCAGGCGCCGGCCTCGATCATTTTCTTGGCCAGCAGGTAGGTGGCTTCCGCGTTGCCGAAGCCGGCATCGATGTCGGCGATGATCGGCACCACGTGGGTTTCGAAATTCTCCAGCTTGGCCTGCAATTCGGCTTCGCGCGCGGTGTTGCCGGCCTGCCGCGCGGCGTCGATGTCGCGGAACAACTGGTTCAGTTCGCGCGCATCGGCCTGGCGCAGGAAGGTGTAGATTTCCTCGATGAGCGCCGGCACCGTGGTTTTTTCGTGCATGGACTGGTCCGGCAGCGGTCCGAAATCGGAGCGCAGCGCCGCCACCATCCAGCCGGAGAGATAGATGTAACGCCGCTTCGTGGTGCCGAAGTGTTTTTTCACCGCAATCATCTGCTGCTGCGCGATGAAGCCGTGCCAGGCGCCCAGCGACTGCGTGTACAGCGCCGGATCGGCGTCGTAGGCAGCCATGTCGGCGCGCATGATGCCGGCGGTATAGCGGGCGATGTCGAGGCCGGTGCGGAAGCGATTCTGCAGGCGCATGCGGGCCACGGCTTCGGCGCCGATGCCGTCCCAGGTGCCCTTCTTGGCCGTGATCAGGCGCGAAGCGGCGGTGATTTCGGCGTTGTAGCCGCCGGCGGCGGGGCTCAGCAGCAGGTCGGCGGGCGGGCTGCCTGCCACGCCTTCGGGTGCCATAGCGATGGTCGGGTAAGTCATGGCAGTGTCGGTCCTTCGTGCCGCCGGAGAGATAATAAATCGGCCACGGATATCGACCTTCGCAGGTGCAAAAGAAAGTGACTAAACGGCGGGATGCGGCATTTCTTGTAGGCACCTTCACGGGTGCCGGCGTAAACTTGTAAAGTCTGTAAAATGGCTCGTCCCCTCATTGGTCGCACCGTCCGCCGGCTCCGCATCGAACAGGGCCTCTCGCAACAGGCACTTGCCCAGCGCCTGGGCATTTCGGCCAGCTACCTCAATTTGATTGAACACGATCAACGCAACGTTACCGCCAGCCTGCTCATCAAACTGGCGGAAATGCTGCGGGTTGATTTCACGGCGCTATCCGGCGCGCAGGAACGCGA
>DATJOH010000260.1:0-12150 GCA_035507235.1 Acetobacteraceae bacterium | reverse complement strand
CACAGCGTAATCGCCAAACATGACTAAGTCCATGCGCTGGTAGCGGTGCGCGGATGCAGCGGGTTGCGGCTTGTTGGTGAACATTGATCCGGGCCCTGCGCAATCTGCGCGCAGTGTGGTCATACGCGTGCGGCGGGATCGGGCCCGCGACCAGGCATCGAGCCACCCGGCGCATGGGTGGCGATCCTTTGGGCGGCCGCGGTGCGTTGTGGTGGCGGGTTGCACCCGCCCTACGGGCTGAGCCAGGAAATCAAGGACGTTAGCCCACCAAGATTTTGTCAGCTAGCGCAGGATGCAATGCTCCTTCGCATTGCACCACCGAGAAGCCAAACGCCAGTTCTAAAAGGATTGAATGTAATATGTAGCCGGGCCGTTGGCGCAGGAGTGGTGCAATGCGAAGGAGCATTGCGCCCGACTTGCCAATGCGACTGTTCGCGAGGGCGGGCGTTAAGATTACGGTGGCCTTGTTCGGGCGCTCAGCCCATCGTGAGCTGACGTCGTTCAGATTGGGGTCGCGATTTGACCGCCTGGTTCAAATGAGGGAGGGCCAAACATGAAAGCCATCGGCATTACCGTGATTGTCGGCGCAACCTGCGGCGTGCTGTCCTGGCAGTTTCCGGCAGTCGCCGCGGCGACCAAAGAGACGGTTGTCTATTCCTTCTGCTCGGGCGGGGCACCCCAGTGCACTGATGGCGCAGGACCAACAAACGACCTGACCGCTGTCAACGGTATGCTCTATGGTGCAACGGGAATCGGTGGCGTTGCTGGTTCCGGCGTGCTCTTCGCACTGAATCCGCGCACGGGCGCAGAGCAGGTTCTGCACTCCTTCGGCGACGGTGTCGGTAGCCTCATCGACCCACTGGGCAGCCTGATCCATGTCGAGGGCAAGCTCTACGGCACAGCGTCTTCGGGTGGCTACGGAGCAGGTGGGCTGTTTGCCTACGACCTTTCTTCGGGCAGGTCTACGACGGTATACAGCTTTTGCAGGCGGACCCATTGCCCGGACGGCTACCAGCCGTTAGCCGGCCTGATAAACTCGAATGGCGTTTTGTACGGAACAACGTTTGGTGGCGGCGCGCGGGGACAAGGCGTTATCTTCGCTTTCAACTTGAAGACGGGGGTGGAAACCGTACTCCACTCCTTTGGCCTCGGCAACGATGGCCAGCGGCCCGAGGCCGGCCTGCTTGATGTGAACGGTACGCTGTACGGTACAACTTTTTACGGCGGCGACTACCCCAACGGTGGCACCTTATTTTTGTTTGACCTGAAAACCGGCACGGAATCGGTACTCCACTCGTTCGGGAGCGGGACGGATGGGGCTGGGCCCAAAGCCGCCGTAATCGATGTGAACGGCACGTTGTACGGCACGACATGGCAGGGCGGCACCGACAATGACGGGACCGTGTTTTCGATTGATCCGTCTACCGGCGCGGAGACGGTGCTGCACTCGTTCAATAACACAGACGGGCAGTGGCCCGTGGCCAGGCTGATCAACGTGAAGGGGGTGCTCTACGGCACAAGTTTTTACGGTGGCGCTTACCAGACGTGTGGCGATAGCGCCGGTTGCGGCACGGTCTTCTCGCTCGACCCGGCCACGGGTGTAGAGACGGTGCTCCACTCTTTTAGCGGAACGGATGGTGCTGTCCCCGACAGCGGCCTAATCCAGGTGCATGGCAAGTTCTACGGAGTGACCTCAGCAGGAGGCGCCTCCGGTGAAGGAACGGTTTTTAGGCTTGGAACGCGTTCAAAACCTCTGATGCAAAGCTCTAAGACATATTAAGGAACAAGCGGGAGTGTGAGCGCGTGGTGGACGCCAACGCGGTCATCGTAGCGGATGTTGAGGCGGCAGAAGCGGTTGAGCCAGGCGGATTGGCCGTATTCTTCGTTTCACCATCCGTGGCGCGGGGTTTGTATGCGGTTGATTGGGGTGCGGGGGCGGAGCGTTTGATCGAGGCGGGAGAGTGGCGGTAGTTGCGGCTTGGGACGGCGGGTTTCACCCGCCCTACGAGTAAAAGTTTTTTGCTTCTTTTTTTCAAAAGAGAAGTCTTTTCCTTATTCTTCCGGAACGTGGATTTCGTGGGTGTCGTCGCTGTCGGACAGGGCGGCGTCCACGACGGCTTGGATGCGGCGGCCGCGGGCGGAGATGTGCCATTGGCGGATCAGCGGCGGGGCGGATGCGGCGGCGGCGTGGGCGGGGGTGTGTTCGATTTCCATGCCGGGGATGTCGGCGATGGCGACGAGGCCGGCGAGGTCGGGGTGGAAATAGGGGTGGCCGTTGATGCTGATGCCGCCGGGGTCGGAGAGGGTGGCGATGAGGGGGGTGTTGGTGGTGACGTTTTGGGCGAGCACGGCGTCTTGGGTGCGGAGCCAGGCGGCGGCACGGCGGCAATATTGGATGGAGAGCGGGGAGAAGCCGTCCTCGGCCACGCCGGCGCGGTATTTCATCAGGGCGCGGCAGGCGTTGCCGCCGCTGGCTTCCCAGGCGTGTGCCAGGTAGGTGACGCCGTAATGGATGTTGGTGGCGGGATCGAACAGGTTTTTCAGGTCGCCGCTGAAGCCGAGCATGCGGGCGGTGGCGGGCATGACCTGCATCATGCCGATTTCGCCGGAGGCGCCGACCGAGGTGGTGGTGTAGCCGGTTTCGACGATGGCGACGGCGTCGGCGAGGGCGGGGGGCACGCCCTGGCGCAGGGCTTCCGCGCGCACGAGGGGCCAGAGAGTGGCGCGGGCGGCGTTGGCTGGGGGCGCGACGTCCGGCAGCAGGCCGAAAGATGGGGTCGGCAGCTCCACGGTCGGCATGGCGAAGGCCGGCGAGGCAAACAGACACGCGATAAGGATGGAGGGTCGCATCCGGCCTCACTTGGACGTGAGGGGTGTAGAGCGCCGCCCGGCGATCGTCCAATAGAAAAAGTTTTTTGCTTCTTTTTTTCAAAAAGAAGATTCTTCCTTCCTTTGCGCACCCTTGGTGCTGGGCGCTATAAGCCCCGCATGACCACGAATGCTGCCCTTCTGGAGCGCCGCACGCAGGCCGTGCCGCGCGCCCTGACCCACGCGACGGCCGCTTACGCCGCCCGCGCCCGCAATGCCGAGGTATGGGATGTGGAGGGCAAGCGGTACGTCGATTTTGCCGGTGGCATTGGGGTGCTGAATACCGGGCACTGCCATCCGAAGGTGATGGCGGCGGCGCGGGAGCAGATGGAGCGGTTCACGCACACCTGCGTGCAGGTGCTGGCGTATGAGCCGTATGTGGCGCTGGCGGAGCGGCTGAATGGGCTGGCGCCGTTTACGGGCGCCGCGCGGACGATTTTCTTCACCACGGGTGCGGAGGCGGTGGAGAATGCGGTGAAGATAGCGCGCGCCGCGACCGGGCGGGGCGGGATTATTGCGTTTTCCGGCGCGTTTCACGGCCGCACGATCATGACGAGCGCGCTGACCGGCAAGACGATGCCGTATAAGCGGTTGTTCGGGCCGTTTCCGCCGGAAATCTATCATGTGCCGTTTCCGGTGGCGCATCATGGCGTGACGGTTGCGGATAGTTTGCGGGCGCTGGAGTATCTGTTCCGGAGCGATATCGAGCCGGGGCGCGTGGCCGCCATCATGATCGAGCCGGTGCAGGGGGAGGGGGGATTTTACGAGGCGCCGGCGGAGTTGTTGCAGGAGCTGCGGGAGATCTGCGACCGGCACGGGATTTTGCTGGTGAGCGATGAGGTGCAGGCGGGGTTCGGGCGCACCGGGAAGATGTTCGCCATTGAGCATAGCGGGGTGGAACCGGATCTGGTGACGGTGGCGAAGTCGCTGGCGGGGGGATTTCCGTTGTCGGGGGTGATCGGGCGCGAGGCGGTGATGCAGGCGGCGGAGCCGGGCGGGCTTGGCGGGACGTATGCCGGGAATCCGATTGCGTGCGCGGCGGCGTTGGCGGTGCTGGAGGTGATTGCGGAAGAGCGGTTGCTGGCGCGCGCGGTGGTGATCGGCGATCGCATCAAGGCGCGGGTGCGGGCGATTGCGCAACGCAACGACACGCTGCCGATCGGCGCCATTCGCGGGCCTGGTGCGATGGTCGGGTTCGAGATCTTTCGGGAGCGGGGCGGCACCGAACCGGATGCGGAGGCGACGAAGCGGGTGACGGCGCGGGCGGTGGAGGAGGGGCTGATCCTGCTGTCCTGCGGCGTATTTCAGAACGCGATACGCGTGCTGGTGCCGCTGACGGTGGAGGATTCGATCCTGGAGGAGGGGTTGGACAAGCTCGAGCGGGCGCTGGCGGCGTGACATGAGCGCGGCGTTGCCGGACCGGCTTTCGAACGACCCGAAGAGCGCGTTTTACAACGCGGAGCTGTTGGCGCGGGGGGTGGGGGTGCGGTTCAAGGGCGTGGAGCGCACGAATGTCGAGGAATATTGCGTGAGCGAGGGGTGGGTGCGGGTGGCCGTGGGGACCACGCGGGACCGGCGCGGGCAGCCGCTGACGCTGAAGCTGCAGGGGGAGGTGGAGGTGTATGTTCGGGGCAGTGGGGCGTAGCTGCCAACCTTCGCGTGCCAATTTCGGGCCCAAGGGCGGCGCGATCGCGGCAATCTAGTCACTTTTGCCTAAAAATATTGACTGATTGACGAAAAAATTGGTTAACGTCGGTCCGGCGCCCCTGGGGGTAGCCTCGTCTGGACCGGGGAAGGCCAATGATCGCTCGACACGCCGGCCGCGGGACGGCGCAGCTGTTCGGCATATTCATCATCTCGCTTGCGGTGCTGGCCTACCAGGTGCTGCTGACGCGCCTGTTCAGCGTCGTGCTCTATTATCATTTTGCGTTCGCCGGCGTGTCGCTGGCGATGCTTGGGCTGACCATTGGGGCGGAGCGCGTCTATCTGCATCCCGACCGCTTCACGCCGGAACGGTTGGCCGAGGAATGGGCGGGCGCCGCGATGCGTTTCGCCGTCAGCCTGACACTGGTCGTGCTGTGGTTTGTCTATGCGCCCTGGTTGCTGCCGGCGTCATTGGCATTTCCGGTCGTGAGCCTGTCGCTGATCGTGTTCGTTATTCCGTTCGTCTATAGCGGCATTTGCGTGACGTTGCTGCTCACCCGGCCAGTGCTGCCGGTTGGGCGCATGTACGCGGCGGATCTGATCGGTGCGGCCACAGGATGCGTCGGCATTGTGGCACTGCTGTTCCTGATAGACCCGATCAGCATTTTTTTCGCTCTTTCCGCCTTGGCGGCCGCTTCGGCGTGGTTGATGGCGCCACGTGCGACGCCAGTTGCGTCGCGGGCGGCGCTGCTGGCTGCGGTGTTCTGCGGCGCCGCGATTGTGCAGGGCGGCCTGTACCTGAGCGGCAACGATCATCTGCGTCTGATGTGGGCCAAGGGGAATCCGCAAGAGAATATTCTGTTCGAGCGATGGAACGCTATTTCCCGCATCCAGGTGGTGCCGCATGATGTGCACGCGTATGGCGATGCAAAGACGGAGCCAGGGCCGTTCGGCTGGGGATTTGGCCATAAGCAGACAGAGGATATTGGGCAGCTTTATCTCGACATCGATGCCGACGCGAAAACCGTGCTGACGCGGTTCGACGGCAGAGATCTCAAGCCGTTCTCGTTCCTGGCCAACGATGTCGTCAATGCGGGCTATCATGTCCGGCCGATGCAGGACGTGGCGGTGATCGGTGTGGGTGGCGGGCGCGACATCATGTCCGCGCTCTATTTCGGCGCGCGTCATGTTACGGGAATCGAGCTCAATCCGGCGATCTTCGAGGTTCTGACCCGCCGCTACGCCGACTTCACCGGCGATTTCTTCCGCCGGCCGGACGTGTCCCTGGTGAACGCCGAAGCGCGCAGCTGGATCAATCAGAGCCAGCGGAAATTCGATCTGATCCAGATTTCGCTCATCGACACTTGGGCGGCGACCGCGGCGGGCGGACTGACGATGTCGGAAAACAAGCTCTACACCGTCGACGCCTGGAAGGATTTTCTGGCCCGCCTGCAGCCGCACGGCATGCTGGAAGTGGCGCGTTGGTTCGACCCGCTGCACCACAGGGCGGAATTCTACCGGCTGCTCTCGCTGGCGGCGGAAAGTTTACGGCAGCGCGGCGTCGCGGATGCGGACATTGCATCGCATGTGATGGCGTTCACGGTGAACCAGATTGTCACCGTCGATGTGAGCCAGGACCCGTTCACGAGCGCGGAGATCGCGCGCGCCCATCGTGCCGCGGCCGAACAGGGATTTACGATCATCGCCGAGCCGGGCCGCGCGTGGGATAGCACGAGCCAGGTCATCCTGTCCGGCAGGGCAAGCGACGCCTTCTATGATGCGCTGCCGTTCAACATCACCGCGCCGACCGACAACAGACCGTTTTTCTTCTTCACGTGGAAGCCCTCGCGACTGTTCGCTGCCGGTGGCCAGGGCGAGGTCGATATCGGCGCACGTAACGACATGGCGACCACCGTGATGGGTTCCCTGCTCGTTACGACCTTCCTGTGCGTCTGCCTGTTCGTGATCGGCCCGTTGCGCAAGATCTCGCGGGACGCACCGGTGCGTCGGATGCTGCCGCATCTGCTTTATTTCACGGGCATCGGCCTCGGCTTCATGTTCATTGAGATATCGCAAATGCAACGGCTGATGGTGTTTCTCGGCGACCCTGTCTACGGGCTGACGGTTGTGTTGTTCACGCTGCTGCTGTTCGGTGGCTTGGGTAGCGTCACGGTGGGCCACGCGATGAGCGCAAGCCCGTGGGTTCGTCCGGCGCTGTGCTGCATGGTGCTGTGTATCGTCGGCTTGCTGACGCCCGGCCTCACCACGGCGCTGAAATCCTCCGGGGTTACGGTGCGCATTCTGGCGTCGATCGCGCTGCTCGCGCCGGCGGGATTCGGCATGGGCATGATGTTTCCCTCCGGCATGATCCTGAGTGGCCGGTTCGCTTCCCATCAGGCGTGGTTCTGGGGCGTTAACGGTGCAACCTCCGTGTTCGCCTCCGTGCTCGGCATGGCGGTTTCGATGGAGTTCGGCATCACGCAGGCCTACTGGATCGGGGTTGCGAGCTACGCCGCCTGCGTCGTGCTTGTTCTGCTGGTGACGCAATCGGATCGCGTTGCGTCGCGCGCACCCATCGCTTTGAGCGATGCGCAAGGCGTGGCGGATTGACGGCGGTTGCGGTCGGCGGATGACAACGGCAGGCCGCAACGGTAAGCCGGGCTCATCCCAGCCGCCGCGAGGACGTCGCCATGACCCAGATACCAGCCACCCTCATACCGGGCGACGGTATCGGTCCGGAAATCACGGAGTCGGTTCGCACCGTGTTTGCGGCGCTCGGCGATCCGTTTGCGTGGGAGGAGCAGCAGGCGGGGATGGCGGCGGTGGCGTCGCATGGCGATCCGCTGCCGAAGGTGACGCTGGATAGTATCCGGCGGACGAAGCTGGCGCTGAAGGGGCCGCTCACCACGCCGGTCGGTGGCGGCTTCAAGAGCGTCAATGTGGAGCTGCGGCGCGAATTCGAGCTGTACGGCAATTTGCGGCCGGCAGTCACACTGATCCCCGGCGGTCGCTATGAGAATATCGACCTCGTGCTGGTGCGGGAGAATCTGGAGGGGTTTTACGCCGCGTTCGAACATTACCTGCCGGCGGGCGATGACCCGCGGGCGGTGGCGTTCTCCGGCGGATTCAATACGAAAGCGGGGTGCCGACGGGTGTTGCGCTTCGCGTTCGAGTATGCGCGCGCGCATGGCCGCAAGAAAGTGACGGTGGTGCACAAGGCCAATATCCTGAAGGCGCTGACCGGCATTTTTCTCGACGCGGCGCGGGAGATGGCGCCGGAATATGAGGGCATTGTTGCGATGGACGAGCGCATCGTTGATGCGTGCGCCATGCAGCTTGTGCTCGATCCGTGGCAGTTCGATGTGATCGTGACGACCAATTTGTTCGGCGATATTCTTTCCGACCTGATCGCCGGCCTGATTGGCGGGCTGGGGATGGCGCCGGGTGCCAATATCGGCGCGAGTGCGGCCATCTTCGAAGCGGTGCACGGCTCGGCGCCGGACATCGCGGGCAAGGGATTCGCCAATCCGGTGGCGCTGCTGCTGGCGAGCGCCATTATGCTGGACCATGCGCGCCTGGCGCCGCTGGCTGACCGGCTGCGGGCGGCGATCAGCGCGGCGCTGGTGCGTGATGGCGTGCGGACGCGGGATCTGGGGGGGACGTCGTCCACGGACGATATGACGCGGGCGATCGTGGCGCGGTTGGGATAAGGGAAGAATGTTCTTTTTTGAAAAAAAGAACCAAAAAACTTTTACTCCTTAGTAGGTTAGGGCCTC
The DNA here is from genome assembly GCA_035507235.1 of Acetobacteraceae bacterium. Classification (GTDB taxonomy): domain Bacteria; phylum Pseudomonadota; class Alphaproteobacteria; order Acetobacterales; family Acetobacteraceae; genus CAJCIS01. The sequence goes on along the minus strand of DATJOH010000260.1, from coordinate 3,862 downwards.
CCTGGCCCCCAAACAATGGGTGGGATGGAGGACCCTCAGGCGCCGTAAGGCGCAACATAAGCAAAAGTTTTTTGCTTCTTTTTTTCAAAAAAGAAGACCTTTCCTTCCTACCTTTGCGGCGCTGCGCACCCGCCGCTATACCCCCGCGACTCTCCACCTGGGCGGACGCGCGTGCCGGATATTTTCGACGAAGTCAGTGAAGACCTGCGGGCCGATCGGGCGCAGGCCATGCTGCGGCGCTATGGCGGCCTGATGATCGCCGCCATGGTGGCGACGCTGGCCGGCGTCGGTGCCTATGAATACTGGCACGAGAAGCAGCTGGCGGCGGCCGATGCGGTCGCGGTGAAGTTCATGGCGGCGCAGAAGGACTCGCAGGTGGCGGTGCCGCCGAAGGATCTGGCGCAGCAATTCGCCAATATCGCGGCGACCGGACCGGCCGGCTACAAACTGCTCGCCACGCTGCAGCTCGCCGCGCTCGATTGGGATGCCGGCCGGCACGACAAGGCGGTGGCGGCGTGGAACAGCGTGGCGACGGACCCGCACGCGCCGGAATTGCTGCGCGAGCTGGCGACCGTCACCAGCGTGCAGCGCCAGGTGGATACCGGGGACGCCAAGGCGCTGAAGGCGCAGCTGCTGCCGATCGTGCAGGGCGGCGGTGCGTTCCGGCCGCTGGCGATACAGATCGACGCGTTGCTGGATATGCGGCTGGGCCGCACCAAGGAGGCCAAAGAGCTGATGCATGCCCTGCTATCGGACCCCTCGACCCCGCAGGGCTTGCGGCAATTGACGCAAAGCCTGCTCGCGTCGCTGGGTGACGACACGGCGAGCGCCGCCCCATGAGCGCAGCGGATAATGGGGTGCGCATTGGCCGCCGCGGCGCGCTGCTGCTGCCGCTGGCGCTGGGCGCCTGCTCCTGGTTCGACTGGCTGACCGACGAGGCGAAGCCGCCGATCCACGGCAATCGCGAATTGGTGCTGTCGCCGGCCCGTGGCCTGACGGTGGACGCCATTGCCGATGTCGAGGTGCCGCCCGTGGTGGCAAACCCGAGTTGGCCGCAGCAGGGCGGACTGCCGACGCATGTCGGCGGCAACCCCGCAGGGGGGCTGAGCAAGGCGTGGTCGCGCTCGATCGGCAAGGGCGGTGACTACCGCACCCGCATTACCTCGCAACCGCTCATCGTCGGCGACCGCATCTTTACCTACGACGCGGATGCCACGGTGTCGGCATGGACGCTGGCGGCGGGCGAGCGGATCTGGACGACCAAGACGCGCGCACCGAAGAACCATAGCGGCAATCTCGGCGGCGGCATCGGCGTGGATGGCGACCGGGTGTACGCCGCGACCGGGCGTGGCGATCTGCTCGCGCTCAACGCCAATGACGGCACCATCCTTTGGCGCAAGACCATCGGCTCGCCGGCGCGCAGCGCGCCGACCATTGCCAATGGTAGCCTGTTCCTGTGCACCATCGACCAGCAATTGCTCGCCTTCTCGGCGGCGAATGGCGCGCCGCTGTGGACCTACCAGGCGACGCGCGCTGATCTCGGCATGCTGGCGGTGGCGTCACCCGCCGTCGCCAATGGCCTGGTGGTGGCCGGCTTCGAGTCCGGCGACCTGGCGGCGGTGGCGGCCGATAGCGGGACGCTTGCCTGGACCGACAATCTGGGCACGCTGAAGGGGGCTGCGAGCCTGATCGAGTTCAACACCGTGCGCGGGGCGCCGGTGATCGATCAGGGGATTGTCTATGCGATCGGGCTTGGCGGCCTGATGGCGGCGCTGGATCTGCGCGGCGGCCGCCGCATCTGGGAACGTGACGTGGCGGGCGGCAATACGCCGTGGCTCGCCGGCGATACGCTGTTCGTCATTGCAAGCGATCAGAAGATCGCGGCTTTGTCGAAGGTGGACGGCACGGTGCATTGGGTGACGCAGTTGCGGGCGTTCGAAAATCTGAAACGCACCAAAGGCCTGATTTCCTGGACCGGGCCGGCGCTGGTCGGCGGCAAGCTGATAGCAGGCAGCACGAACCAGCATCTGGAAGTGCTCGATCCCCTGGATGGCAAAATCGTGTCGGATCTGGATTTGCCGTCGAGCGTATCGATATCGCCGGTGGCGGCGCAGGGCATGGTGCTGATTTTGGCGGATAATGCGGTGCTGACGGCGTATAAGTAACGCATAGCCTCCGGCGGCCAGGGGGCTTCGCCCCCTGGACCCCCACTGGGGCCTTAGGCCCCAGGCCCCTTTTGATTGGGTGCCCGCACGCAGAGGCAACGTTATGAGCACGCGCATTGCATATGCTATGGCCCGTTTTCAGGCGACGTGCACGATCACTGTCGCCGCAGCAATGCTCGTTGCAACATTCGAGCGCTGCGCCGCGGCGGGTCCGCCGGAGTGTCCTCCGTGGGGTTGCCTTCCCGTAAGTTGCGATATGCAGGATTCAAGTACTACGATTCAGACCTGCAAGAACGCGATCCTGAGCGACGACCGGCAGTTGCGGTTTTGGCAAGGTTACATGTCGGAACATAAGGGCTGGAAAGAACACTATGTCCGGGTGTTGACACCACTGGAGCAAAATCGCGCCAAAGCGGTCAAGGTTCTCGGGGAACTCAGGCGGCGTATGGACGCAAGCGGCAGGGTCTGCTTCCCCTCCGGGGACCGGGCCCATTTCCAGTGTTACGTTGTTGGTGATCCAAGTGACCGCGATCAGAAAGTCGATGCTGCAAAATGATAGTTTATAGAAAGGAAATGGGGTCTGGGGCGTTACGCCCCAGTGGGGTCCAGGGGCAAAGCCCCTGGTCGCCGAAGGCAAGCTTCCGATGACCCCGACGGTCGTTATCGCCGGCCGCCCCAATGTCGGCAAATCCACGCTGTTCAATCGTCTCGCGGGCAAGCGGGCGGCGCTGGTGGCCGACACGCCTGGCGTGACGCGCGACCGCAAGGACGCGGAGGCCATGTTGCGCGGGCGGCTTGTTCGCCTGGTGGATACGGCGGGGCTGGAGGAAAGCGCACCGGAAACGCTGTTTGGACGTATGCGAGCCAGCAGCGAGGCGGCGGTGGCGGCAGCCGATCTGGTGGTGTTCGTGGTGGATGCGCGGGCCGGCGTAACGCCAGCGGACTCGCATTTCGCGACCTGGTTGCGGCGGCAAAATGTGCCGGTGCTGGTGGTTGCCAACAAGGCGGAGGGGCGGGGTGGCGCCGCCGCGGCGATGGAGGCGTTTTCGCTTGGCCTGGGTGAGCCGCTGGCGGTTTCGGCCGAGCATGCCCAGGGCATTGCCGATCTGATGGGCGAAATTGCCGATCGACTGCCGCCGGAGGATGCGCCGGAGCATGTTACGGAGGAGGAAGCAGCGGAGGCTTTCAGGCCGCTGAAGCTTGCGATTGTCGGGCGGCCGAACGCCGGCAAATCGACGCTGCTGAACCGGTTGATGGGCGAGGAGCGGATGATTACGGGGCCGGAACCTGGCCTGACGCGCGATGCCGTTGCTTCCGTGCTGCACGACGAGGATGGCGATGTCGAGCTTGTGGATACCGCGGGGTTGCGCAAGCGGGCGCGGATTGAGGCGCCGCTGGAAAAGCTTTCCGTCAGCGCCAGCATAGAAGCGCTGAAAATGGCCGAGATTGTGGCGCTGATCGTGGATGCGACCGAGGGATTGCAGGAGCAGGATCTGCAAATCGCGCGGCTGATCGAGCGCGAGGGCAGGGGGTGCGTGCTGGTGCTGAACAAATGGGACGCGGTGGAGGATCGGCAGAAAACGCGACAGGCGATTTCGGATCGGCTGGAGACCTCGCTGCACCAGATGCGCGGCATACCGGTCGTCACACTTTCGGCGCTGACGGGCGCGGGCGCGGAGAAGTTTCTGCCGGCGGTG
>DATJOH010000259.1:0-3252 GCA_035507235.1 Acetobacteraceae bacterium | reverse complement strand
GCCGGTTCCTCGATCGCGATCTTCGTCATGGCGTGCGTCCCCTGACGGCGTGGCTAGGAGATTTTGGCAAGGCAGGGAAGCCGCCGGCGCCCGTCAGGGTTGCCGCCGTATCAGGCGGTGCTGCTTACGGCCGGCAGAGAGCTTCGCCGCGCCATCGCGCAGATCGGCGCCGGTCATTACGCATGATTCATCGGTGATCTGGACGTCATTCAACCGGGCGCCGCCACCACGAATCAGCCGCCTTGCGTCGCCGTTGCTTGTCGCGAGCCCCGACTCCGCGAACAGGCGGAACAGCGGAATGCCGGCATCCAATTCGGCGGCCACAACGAAATGCGTGGGCAGGGTTTCCGCGGCGGTGCCCTGTTCGAAGGTGAGGCGTGCGGTTTCGGCTGCCTCAGCCGCTGCCGCGGTGCCATGCAGCAGCGTGGTCGCTTCGTTCGCGAGGATTTTCTTTGCCTCGTTGATGTCGCTGCCGGCAAACGACTCCAGGCGGGCGATTTCGTCGAGCGGCAGTTCGGTGAACAGGCGCAGGAAGCGGCCGACATCCGCATCCTCGGTATTGCGCCAGAATTGCCAATATTCGTAGGGCGAAAGCCGGTCCGCGTTGAGCCAGACCGCCCCTTGCGCGGACTTGCCCATTTTCGCGCCGGAGGCGGTGGTGATCAGCGGCGTGGTCAGGCCGAACATGGGCGCGCCATCGGTGCGGCGCACCAGATCGACGCCGGAAACGATATTGCCCCACTGGTCGGACCCGCCCATTTGCAGGGTGACGCCGGCGCGGCGATAGAGCTCGCGAAAATCATAGCTCTGCAGGATCATGTAGTTGAATTCGAGGAAGGTGAGCGGCTGCTCACGGTCCAGGCGCAGCTTAACACTGTCCATGGTCAGCATGCGATTGACCGAGAAATGCGTGCCGATGTCGCGCAACAGCGGAATATAGCCGAGATTGTCCAGCCAGTCGGCATTGTTCAGCATGATGGCGTCGGTGCCGGCGTCGCCGAAACGCAGATACGGCGTGAAGGCGCGGCGTATGCCCGCCATGTTCGCGGCAATCGTTTCGTCAGTGAGCATCTGGCGCGAGGTGTCACGGCCGGAGGGATCGCCGATGCGGGTGGTGCCGCCGCCCATCAGCACGACAGGACGGTGGCCGTGGCGCTGCAGCAGGCGGAGCAACATGATCGAGACGAGGGAGCCGACATGCAAGCTGTCGGCGGTGCAATCGAAGCCGATATAGGCGGAGACCGTGTCAGCCCTGAGGGCGGCGGAAAGCGCTTCGGCGTCCGTACATTGGTGGATGAAGCCGCGTGCCCGGGCCTCGGCGAGGAAGGGGTGCATTCGGGGGTCAATCGTCAGGGGATCAGTAGGCCGGTCCTAGCCACCAGAGGTGGCTCATGTCCAACCCCCCGCCTATCCCACCACCACGGAAATCGGGTCCGCGGCGTCACGCACGAACAATGGCGCGGCGCCCGCCGGATCGCCATCGGCCTGTGCCGGCACCTCGAAATCCGCCCTTATTTCCACCTGCCGGGCACGCAGCAACCGCATGCCCGGCGCGCGCGGTAGCAGATTCAACAGCAGGGCCGCGCCGTAGGTGAGCACGGCGCCCGGCCCCGTGCCGCCGAACAAGGCCACTGAAAATCCCGGCTCGTCCGGGCGCGCGTCGGGGGCCAGCATATAATGTCCGGCGTAAAAACTGCCCTTGCTGACCACTACGCTGCCGGCCAGCGCGCGCTCGCCATCCACCCGCACCTCGATCGGCCGGTAGCTGTAGCGCAGCATTTCCCGCATCGTCTGTGCCACATAGGCACCGGGCCCCAGGCAACGCTTCAAGGCGCGCGGCATATGATGTACAACCTGCGCATCGAGACCAACGCCAACCATTTGTACAAACAGCCTTGTGCCGGTCGGCCCAGCGGCCACACCCGGCCAGAGTTGGCGCGTGCGCCGAAAAGCCAGCGCCGCCGCGATGGCGCGCGGCGCCATGGGCAGCCCCAGTTCCAGCGCCAGCACATTCGCCGTGCCCAGCGGAATGATGCCGAGTGGCACCTGGCTGCCGTTCAGCCCTGCCGCCACTTCCGCGATCGTGCCATCGCCGCCGGCGGCAACCACCATATCGATACCGCTACGCACTGCCTCGCGCGCCAGTTCGCCCGCATGGCCAGGGTGCGTCGTCTCGCGCAGCCGCACCCGCACCCCATTGCCGCTGAGCACATCCAGCACCTGCCACAGACGGGCGGCGCGGCGCTGGCCGGCAATGGGGTTGTAGATAACGATCACACGGCGCGTTCCCGAAGGGCGAGTCGTCCTTATCGCTTGTGGATATTACGATTCGATTGCAACTATGCGTCTTGTTCGTGAAATTGCTGGAAAATGTGGAGGTTATGTCACGTAACGCAAAGTTCACTGACCCGGCGCGGCGGCTTCCCGTATGGCGATTGAGACCGATCGTGGCACATTTCCAACCGACGGGCGGCCCGTGATGAACGCCTTTACCACCTCGCACAAACCCAGCTACCGCGCGGTATTCGTTTCCGACACGCATCTGGGAACACGCGGCTGCCGCAGCGATTTCCTCGCGCATTTTCTGGAATCCTTCCGCTGCGACAAACTTTTCCTGGTCGGTGACATCGTCGATGGCTGGCGCCTGCGGAAGTCGTGGTACTGGGACGAAATGCACGATGAGGTGGTGCGGCTGCTGCTGCGCCACGCCCGTGGCGGCTCGGAAGTTCTCTACATCCCGGGCAACCACGACGAGATGTTCCGCCCCTGGCTCTCCATGGGCCTGGAAATGGGCGGCGTTCGCTTCGCGGACAGCGCCGTGCATGTCACCGGCGAGGGCAAGCGCCTGCTGATCATCCACGGCGATCAGTTCGACAGCGTCGTGCGTTACGCTAAGTTTCTCGCTCTGCTGGGCGACTGGGCCTACACCACGGCGCTGAACATCAATCGCTGGTTCAATGCGGTGCGGCGGCGGCTCGGCTATCCGTACTGGAGCCTGAGTCAGTGGGCGAAGCGCCAGGTGAAGGAGGCCGTGAAGGCGGTGGATCGGTTCGAAAGCGCGCTGGCCAACGAGGCGCGCCGTCGTGGCCTGGACGGCGTGGTGTGCGGCCATATCCACCATGCCGAAATGCGGGACGTGGATGGCGTGCTCTACCTCAATACCGGCGACTGGGTAGAAAGCTGCACCGCGCTGGTCGAACATCATGACGGCCGCCTGGAGTTGATCGATTGGGCCGCGCTGAACCGGCTGAG
>DATJOH010000258.1:0-2852 GCA_035507235.1 Acetobacteraceae bacterium | reverse complement strand
GATCGTATCGCGCAAATTATTCGCCAGATGCGCATCGGCGTAAAGCGGCGTGGTGTTTTCGATGGCAAGCTTCACGCCGGCATCGCGCGCCGCGGCGCGGCACGGCGCGATGGCGGCGGCGAAGGCGTCTGCCGCCGCTTCCCAATCCATGTCGCCGCGTCCGCCGGTGAGCATGTAGATCGACTTCGCGCCAATTGCCGCTGCCGCAACGATCGCCTCCATCAAGCCGGCGCGGTCCGCTTCCACGTCCCGCGCGGCCAGCGGCCCGCGGCGAAAAATGTGAGTCACCGTCTCGGCATGGTGGCCGCCGGCACCGAGCATCGCCCGCATATTCGCTGGGCCGGCCTCAAGCACCTGCCCGCTATTGAAACTGACGCGACGCGCGCCAAGTATCCGCCAGCACTCGAAGAGTTCTTCGATCCCCGCCGTGGGAAAGCAGATGCTATGGACCGACACGCGATCGTGCATGCCGCCCGCTCAGCCCCGCATCTCGATATCGAGCCCAAACCGTTCCCGGAACGGCGCGAATTCGCGGTGCAACGCGTCTACGTCGACGCCTATAATATCAGTGGAATAAATAAATTTGCCGTGGCGATCCCCGCGATTCTTCTTCAGGTAGTCGTGCATGGCGGTCTCGGTTTCCTGTGTGAACGCTACGCCGCTCCGTTCGTAGAAGCCACGTATCGTACCCACCGGATCGGCGACGAAATCCTGATAACGGACATGGTGGATGCGTGGATCATCCAGCATCGGCGCTTGCAAGGTTGCCGCCATGCTGGTCCGGGCATCCGCCAACTGGATGGCCGCCTGCTCCTTCATGTCGACATGGCCGACCATGCCTTCGACCAGATCAGCCGCCATCATGATGCGCGATGCGATGACTTGCACCGGATCGCGGTGCGTCCATATCAGATGCGCGTCCGGGTAGGTCTCGAACAAAGCTTCCAGGCGTCCACCATGGAAACCTTTCAGCACCCAGTATCTTGCCGGCCGCGCAAACTGGCATTGCTGCAGCATCATTTTGTGCAAGCGGTACTGCGCGCGCGGATCGATCGGCAGGCCGCCGATTTTCATGCCCATCGGCACGCGCCACCAGGCGGTCGGCGTCATCACCCGGAAATCGAACGCCCAGGTCCGCTCGTCCTCCGGCAGCCCATCGCCCAGCATGTCATTATACGGGTGGCTGCGCAGCCATTTCGGGATTTTCCGGATAATGTCACGCCAGTCGTCGTCGGCCTTGGCGCGACGCGGATCGCCCGGCTCTGCAAGCCCAGGCGGCGGCGAGGGATACATCACTTCCCAAAATCGCAACGAGCGCGCCTGCGGATCAACCGACATCAGCGCGTGCAGCAGCGTAGTCCCCGATCTCGGCTGACCGGTCGCGAACAACGGGTTGACGATCCGCTCCGCGCCGATCGGGTAGCGCTTGCGATCCTCGAAGAATTGCAGGCGCGACGTCAGCAGCCAATGGCACGTGGAGGCTCCGGCGCGCTCACCGTCCGTGCCCATACCAACGCTGTTCAAATGATCAACGGCCAGGTGAAACCGAGATCGGAACGTATCATCGCCATGGTCGGCAAGGCCGGTTTCGGCCTCGGCCGCGGCAAGCAGGGCGTCGGCGTTCAGGATGCGAGGCCTCCCCCGCTTTGCCCCACCAGGCGCAGCAATTCGTCCTCGGCCTCGCGCACTTTCCGTGCCGATTTGGCAGCGTATTTCAAACCGGCCATGCCGCCATAATCAAGGATTTTCGGCACGCGCATGCCGGCATCGACAAAATCCTTCATGATCCGTGCAATCTTTTGCGAAGTACCATGCGGAACGACCGAGCACAGCATTTCCGGCGTCACTTTCGCCAGCATCGCGACAATCCGTTCCCGCGTCAGCAAGCCCGGATCGATATCCTGAATGCCCCGCCACGCGTCGCCTAGAGGGTGCGCGAACCCGCGCTCGCGCAGCAGGCCGGCGGGCAGATGCATCACCAGCGCTTTCACCAGCGGCGCCGCCAGTATTTCTGCGAGCTCGGAGTCGTCGCCGATCAGGCATGTCTGGATCAGCGCCGGCACGATTGCCATCGGATCGCGGCCGGCACGATCGGCGGACTGTCGCAAGATGTTAAGTTTTTCCGCATAATCCTCCGGCCGCCAGGCGCCGGCGGGCCACCAGCCATCGGCATGGCGCCCGGCGATATCCAGCATGCGCGGCCCGTTCGCGCCGATCCAGATGCGCGGCAAACGCCCTTCAAACGGCTCGGTATCAAGCCGCGCATGGTGCAGTTCGAAAAACTGCCCCTTGAAATCCACCGTTCCCTCGCTCTCCCAGAGCAGCCGGATTACTTTCAGCGATTCCTCGAAGCGGCCGACGGGTTTGGAAAAATCGAAGCCGTAGGGCACGGTGTTTTCAGTCTCGCCGCTGCCTAGTCCAAGAATGAAGCGGCCGCGCGAAAGATGATCGATGGTAAGCGCGGTTTGCGCCAGCAGCGATGGGTGCCGCCGCACCGTATCCACCACACTCGTCGCCAGCGGGACGTTACGCGTGAGTACTGCCGCCGCCGCCGCTACGGCGAGGCCATCCAGGTGACGATGCGGCGAGGGCGAATTTGTCGCAAGATCGGTGAAATCCGGCGTCCAGATCGAATCGGGCCAGAAGCTCACCATATGATCGGGCAGCCAGATGGAGTGATAGCGGCCCTCATCGAGGGCCGGCAGCACGGAGAGATCAAGCGGCAGTGTGGTGCGTAAAAAGGCGGCGGGCTGAACCTTCACCGGGGCTCTTCCTCCAGATTAAAATTGTCGTATCGTCAAGCCGCCCCCGAGCGCAAGCACGCGACCGTTACTGGACCGAGAACAACATGT
>DATJOH010000257.1:0-3204 GCA_035507235.1 Acetobacteraceae bacterium | reverse complement strand
TTTGAGTTCCCCGCGCGCCTGCACAAACAAGGTCTTGTATATTGTCTCGTGCGAAATCCGCATCGCCTGCCTGCCCTTGCCGCGTCCCCCAAGCCAGCCCGAAATCTGCTGCGGCGACCAGCCGCGCCGCAGCTTGCGCGCTACAACCTGCCTTAATGGTCGCCGCCGCGACAGCAAAGTTTGCTTGGGCCGCCTCGCTTTATGCCATGCGCGATGATCCGCCTCGGTCGCGCGATAGGCCCCGCGGCCGCCGTTGCGACTGATCTCGCGGCTGATCACCGAAGGGTCCCGGCCAAGCCGCGCCGCAATCGCAGCCCCGGTGTCGCCGGCCGCCAACCCGCGCGAAATTTCCTCGCGTTCCACAAGTGTCAAATGGCGCGCGTTGCGCCGTCGCGGCGCCGGCTCAATGCCGCCAGTTCGACGCAGCGTGCCATAGATCCGTCCCACCGACGAAGCCAGCGCATCGCTTATTCGACCCAGCGGTAACCCGTCGCGCCAAAGCCGGAAAACCTCCGAACGCCAATCAATAAATGCCTGATCTTGCTCCGCAATTCGCATCTATCCCTCCGATCCATGCCAACACAACCCATGTTGCATTGACCGGTTGAGACCGCCCCAAAAAACTTTTATCCGTTTTGGGCAGCATCCGAATCCGCCGATTTAAACTGGCTGTTGGACGCCACTGATAAAAGTCTTTTTGCTTCTTTTTCTTCAGAAAAAGAAGATTCTACCTATTTCTTATTCTGAAGCTGCCGCAGTTCTTCAGGAGGGTGCGATGGTGCGAATAGAGCAATCCGGCCGCGTTCTGCTGGTCACGATCGATCGCCCGGAACGACGCAACGCAGTGGACGTGCCGACCGCGGAAGAATTATTCGATGCGTTCAGCGCATTCGATACGGATGACGCGCTGGATGTCGCGATCCTGACCGGTGCTGACGGCAATTTCTGCGCGGGGTTCGATTTGCAGGCTGTCGCGGCGGGACGCACGCGCGATGTCAGCGCCGAAAATGCGTTCGGGCCGATGGGGCCGACGCGCATGCAGCTGAGTAAGCCAGTGATTGCGGCAGTGGAAGGGTATGCCGTAGCGGGCGGCCTGGAACTCGCCATCTGGTGCGACATGCGGGTGGCCGGTGAAAGCGCGACATTCGGCGTGTTCTGCAGGCGGTTCGGTGTGCCGCTGATCGATCTTGGCACGATACGGCTGCCCAGGCTGATCGGCCAGGGCTTTGCCGCCGACATGATCCTGACCGGCCGGGCAGTCGGCGCGCGCGAGGCGCTGGCCATGGGGCTGGCCAACCGCGTGGTCGCGGACGGCACGGCGCTCCCGGAAGCGATGAAGATCGCCGCGCAGCTCAGTGGCTTTCCCCAGGCGGCGCTACGGGGCGACCGGCTTTCCATGCTGGAACAATGGGGCATGGAGACAAGGGAGGCAGTGGCGAATGAAGTGCGGCACGGGCTAGCGGCGCTCGCCGAGGGGGCCGCGGGCGCCGCGCGGTTCGCGCGCGGGGCGGGACGGCACGGCGGCGAGGCGTAACGCGACCGATCCGCGGTTCCTTGCGGGCCGTGCGCCCCAGCCGGTTACGAGCCTCACGCTCAGGTCATTTCTGTTTCCGTTCCGGGTGCCCTAGGTTTCGGCCGAAACCGGGGAAATGACGCCATGCGCCCGTTCCACATCCTTGCTGTTCTGCTCGCGGCCGTACCCAGTCTCGCCGCGGCGGCGCCGCCGGGACGGCAGGAGCCAGAGGAGGCGGACCTGCAACAGCAGCGGGAGGCGTGGTTCTACGGCCAGCGCGCCTACCCGCACGCCCGTATCCCGGGCGGCGTGCGGCTGGCGGCGTTGGGGGCGCTGGACCACATGCGGGCAGACGAGGCGGCGCGCGGCCTGACGCCCAAGTCGCTGACCTGGAAGCCGCTGGGGCCACAGCCGATCGATACGCCTTATACGGACCCCGTCGTCTCCGGCCGCGTTTCAGCCATGGCGGTCGACCCGACCAATCCTGATCATATCTACCTTGGCGGCGCGCAGGGTGGCATCTGGGAAAGTATCAATGGCGGCAAAAGCTGGTCCGCCCTCACGGATGCGCAGGCTTCGCTGGCAACCGGCAGCATCCTGCTCGATACCGCCAATCCCGGCACGATTTACGTCGGCACGGGCGAGGAGAATTTTTCCGGCGATAGTTATTACGGCGCCGGGGTTCTGAAATCGACCGACGGTGGAACCACCTGGACGCAATATTGCGGCCCCTTCTGCGGCCCGGTCGGGCCGGACGGATATTACGGCGGCGGGGCTCGTATCGGCGGCCTGGCGATACAGCCGGGAAACAGCCAGGTATTGCTGGCCGCCGTGGCGCTGAATTTCGCCGATGGGATTTACCGCACCGAGGATGCGGGGCAAAGCTGGACGCAGGTGCTGGGCGGCAACCCCGGCACAGCGGTGATCTTCGATCCAACAAACGGCAACACCGCTTATGCGGCGCTAGGCAATTCGTTTTCCGGCGGCACCGAAGGCGTGTTTATTTCCACCGACGGCGGCGTAACCTGGGCCGCGCGCAACGGCAGCGGTGCACACGCGCTACCGCTCGTCAATGCCGGGCGCCTGGTGCTGGCCATGGCGCCGTCGCAACCACAGACGCTCTATGCCAGCATTGCCAATGTGAATGACGGCTCGCTGGTGGGCGTCTACAAGAGTACGAATGGCGGGAAGAGCTGGAGCAACACGAACGCGCCGGATTATTGCGATCCGCAATGCAGTTACGACAACGTGCTGGCAGTGGACCCGAAAAGCCCTGGCATTCTTTATGCCGGCGGCGCGTACGCTACGACGCTGATACGCACCCTCGATGGCGGCACGAATTGGTCAACACTGCAAACAGCGCAGAACGGCGGTTTCATGCATGCAGATGTGCATGCCATTACGTTTTCGGCAGATGGGTCGCTGCTGTATGTAGGGAATGACGGCGGTGCCTACCGGACCAGCCAGATCAAGGCGGCCTCCCCGAATTTCACGGGTCTGAACAATACGCTGTCGCTGACTCAGTTCTATCCAGGCCTCACCATCGCGGCTGGCAACAAGAATTTGGCCATCGGCGGCACGCAGGATAACGGAACGGTGCTGTACACCGGCACCGCGAAGTGGAACGATGTGACGTGCGGCGATGGCGGGTACGCGGCGATCGATCCGACAAATGCAGCCACCATATATGC
>DATJOH010000256.1:0-4420 GCA_035507235.1 Acetobacteraceae bacterium | reverse complement strand
CGCACCGGCACCGCAAGCATGGAAGCGTAAGGTTCCTCGCCCGTTTCGGGACGATACACGAAGGCAGGATGATTTTGCGCGTCAGCCAGATTGAGGATCTGGCCGGTCGCCGCGACCAGGCCGACAATGCCCTCACCGACGCGCAGCCGCGTCCGCCCCACGGCCGCGGGATTTAATCCCTGGGTCGCGCGCAGTTCCAGAATTTCACCGCCGCGTAGCGCATAGACGCTGCAAACCTCCGCAACGAGCTCGCCCGCCACAAGCGCAACAATCTCCGGCAGCCTGGCCGCGCCGCTGGCCATGACGGCGCGCAGGCGAGCAAGGAGGCGACGCGTTGAGGTTAGCGGGGCCATTGGTGCATGCCAGGGGCGCGCAGCACCTCTGGATCCCTCGCTAAGGAGAAGGCCTTAGAATCTAATCGTTTTGTGCTAACTCGCGTGGAGATTGAAAAACCGGCGAAGCAAAGAAGTAGTTCTTTTTTGAAAAAAAGAACCAAAAAACTTTTGGTCTTGGCGCGCAGCAATGGGGTCAAATAAGTGGAATCGGTGCCGCCCGCAACAGAGAAAAGTTTTTTGGTTCTTTTTTTCAAAAAAGAACTACTTTCTTGGCGCTTGGCTTCTTTCGACAGCAACTCGTTCTCAATACTGCATGATACGGTCTGCGGACGAGTCCCCAGAGCCCTCGTGGCACCGCAGGCAACCCCGGCTATCCCACCCATGGCCCCCGTGCCGCCAGCGCCGCTGTTGCCTGGCCTACCAGTTCGGCAATGATGTCGGCGACGGGCTGAATTGCGGTGACCAGACCAACGGATTGGCCGGCCATGACGGAGCCGTGCTCCACGTCGCCTTCGATGACGGCGCGGCGCAGCGCACCGGCCCAGAAATGTTCGATGTCGAGCTGTGCCGCTTCCTTGGAGAGCTCGCCGGACTGGAACCTCGCCAGCGTCGCGGCTTGGTGTTGCAGGAAGAGTTTCGTGCCGGCGTTGGCCAGGCCGCGCACCGGAATGACGGGAAAACGTTCGTCGAGTTGCACGCTGGGCACTGCGTCGCGGGCCGCGCCGCGGACGAACGCCTGCTTGAAGTTGGCATGGGCGATCGATTCGGCGGCGGCAGCGAAGCGGGTGCCGAGTTGCGCGCCGGACGCGCCCATTTCGAGATAGGACAGGATGGCCTCGCCGCGACCGAGGCCGCCGGCGACGAACACCGGCACGTCCTTGATATGGGGCAGGATTTCCTGGGCGAGGACGGTAAGGCTGACCGGGCCGATATGGCCGCCGGCTTCGCTGCCTTCGATGACCAGCGCATCGGCGCCGGAACGGACAAGGCGTTTCGCCAGCACCAGGGCGGGGGCGAAACAGACGAGTTTGGCGCCGCCGTCCTTGACCGCGCGCACCGCCGGGCCGGGCGGAATGCCGCCGGCGAGCACCACATGGCCGACCTTCGCTTCCAGGCAGACACGCACCAGGTCGTTCAGATACGGATGCATGGTGATCAGGTTCACGCCGAACGGTTTCCGCGTGAGCGCCTGGGTCGCGGCGATTTCGGCGGCGAGTTGATCCGGCATCATGCTGCCGCAGGCAATGACGCCGAAGCCGCCGGCATTGCTGATGGCGGACACCAGGTGGCGCTCGGACACCCAGCTCATGGCGCCGCCCATCAGGGCCACATCCGTGCCCAGGAACGCGCGGCCGCGCGCCCAGAGCTGGTCGAGCCTGGCGCGGGCGCTCGAGCTTTCTACGATATCACGCGGCATCCAGGCCGTACGCGGTATGCAGCGCCCGCACCGCGAGCTCCGTGTAATCCTGCTTAATCAGCACGCTCACCTTAATTTCGCTGGTGGAAATGACCTCTATGTTGATGCCTTTTTCCGCCAGCGTACTGAACATGGTGTTGGCGACACCTGCGTGGCTGCGCATGCCGGTGCCGACGACGCTGATTTTCGTCACGTCGGTGTCGGTGATGAGCTTCGTGTAGCCGATCTTCTTCTGCGATTGTTCCAGGCACGCGACGGCGCGCGGCAGGTCGGTGCCGGTGACGGTGAACGTCATGTCCGTGGTGCCGTCGTCGGAGACATTCTGCACGATCATGTCCACATTGATGTTGGCGTCGGCGAGCGGGCCGAACACGGCGGCGGCGACGCCCGGGCGATCGGGCACATGTTTCACCGTTACCTTCGCTTCGTCGCGCGCGTAGGCGATGCCCGCCACAACCTCCTTTTCCACGATCTCGTCCTCATCCACCAGTAATGTGCCCGTCGACTCGTCCGGGTCGTCGAAGCTCGATAGCACGGCGACGCGCACGCGCTCCTTCATCGCCAGTTCAACGCTGCGGGTTTGCAGCACCTTGGCGCCGACGGAGGCGAGCTCCAGCATTTCCTCATAGCTGATTTTTGCCAGTTTTTTCGCGCGGGGCACGATGCGCGGATCGGTGGTGTACACCCCGTCCACATCGGTGTAGATGTCGCAGCGATCGGCATGCACCGCGGCGGCCAGCGCCACCGCGGAGGTATCGGAGCCGCCGCGGCCGAGCGTGGTGATGCGATCGTCAGGACCCAGGCCCTGAAAACCGGCGAGCACGGGCACCTGGCCGGCCTCCATGCGCGCAATGAGGGCGGCACCGTCGATCGTCTGAATGCGCGCGACGCTGTGGGCGCCGTCGGTCACCACGGGAACCTGCCAGCCGAGCCAGGACCGCGCGTCCACGCCCAGGGACTGCAACGCGATCGCCAGCAGGCCGACGGTGACCTGCTCGCCGGTGGCAACGACCGTGTCATATTCGCGGGCGTCGTGCATCGGGCTCAGCGCCTGGCACCAGGCGACAAGCTGGTTGGTGGCGCCGGCCATGGCCGAAACCACCACCGCGACCTGATCGCCCATGCCGATCTGGCGTTTGACGCGGGCGGCGACGTTGCGGATGCGGTCGAGGTCGGCGACGGAGGTGCCGCCGAACTTCATGACGATGCGGGCCATGGATGGGGTTCGGATGTCCCAGAAGGGCGGGTGGCGTGGGGCCGGGGGCCTGCCTATCAAGTAAACGGCGTGCAGGGGCAACCCCGAGGAACGTCGCGGGAGGAATGTGTGTCGTCGGTGGATGTGGCGGAGGTGGCGAAATTCGGCCGGCTGGCGGCGCGCTGGTGGGATCCGGCAGGGCCGATGCGGCCGCTGCATGCCATGAATCCGCTGCGCGTAGGCTGGATCGGTGAGCGGGTGGAGGCACGCCTGGCGACGCCGGTGCGGCTGCTGGATATCGGCTGTGGCGCTGGCATTGCCGCCGAGGCGTTCGCGCGGCGCGGATTCGATGTGGTCGGGGTGGATGCGTCCGGCGAGGCGGTGGCGGCGGCGGAGGCGCATGCCGCCGGCCGGGGGCTCGCGCTCAGCTATCGCGTGGGGAATGCCGAGGATCTGGCCGCCGAAGGTGCGCGGTTCGATGTGGTGACCGCGCTGGAAGTGATTGAGCACGTCGCGGACCAGGCGGCGTTCGTGCGCGTGTTGGCGTCGCTGCTGGCGCCCAATGGGCTGCTGTTCCTGTCCACGATCAATCGGACGGCGCGGTCCCTGGCGGTGGCGAAGATCGGTGCCGAATACGTGGCGCGGATGCTGCCGATCGGCACGCATGACTGGCGGCGGTTCGTACCGCCGGCGCGTTTGGCCGGGTGGGGGCGGGCGGCAGGCCTGGGTCTGGTCGACATGACCGGTATGGAAATGAGCGCGCTGACAGGGACATGGCGCGCGACGCGGCAGGTCGGGGTGAATTACCTGGTGCAATTCGCGACGCTGCCGCACGCCTGATGTTGAGCGGGCTCAGCATATCGCATTCGATACCATGCGCGCTTCGGGAATTGACGCTTACAGCAGCGTGACTGTTGTTTTCCCCGCTGTTTTGAGCGGGGCGAGGCAGGGCCGGGCGCCACGCCCAGGGATTGCAGGTTGTCACGCGTAGGCGGACGCCTGACGGTATTGAAGCGGCGGTTTTCGCGCCCTGAGGGGTGGGGCAGCATCGTCGGGGCGTTATTTTTTGAGCGGCGCCGGGAAAACTGCGACACGCAAGCGACAGTCTTCAAGAAATAGCACGCCGGCCTCGGAAAATAGAACACACCATCAGGTTTTCTCGATTGTTTGCCGGATGGGATTTGCTAAGCGTTGTTACGCGCGGGCGGTGTTCTGCCGATTCCCAGGTGAAGATTGCGCCGCGGCTTGGAAAGGCATTGGGGGGAAAATGAATCGTCGGTTCGCCAAAGCGGCATTGTACGCCAGCACTGTTTTGAGCTTCAGTCT
The DNA here is from genome assembly GCA_035507235.1 of Acetobacteraceae bacterium. Taxonomy (GTDB): domain Bacteria; phylum Pseudomonadota; class Alphaproteobacteria; order Acetobacterales; family Acetobacteraceae; genus CAJCIS01. The sequence goes on along the minus strand of DATJOH010000256.1, from coordinate 147 downwards.
GGCGGTGCCGGCCTTTGCGCAGGCGCCGGCGGGCGCTGCGGCGCCGGCTGCGACCCGTCCCGCCGCGGCCGCGTCGCAAACCGGTCCGGAAGAAATCATCGTGACGGCCCGGCGCGTGCACGAGCGCGCGCAGGACGTGCCGATTTC
>DATJOH010000255.1:0-2460 GCA_035507235.1 Acetobacteraceae bacterium | reverse complement strand
GCTTTACGCGCCGGCCCGGTCCCGCCGACCGCAGATGCGTGCCCGCCATGGCGGGCCGTCACCGAAGGTTTTGTACTCTTTATGAACGATTTTTCCGAGCTCGGCCTTGCCGCGCCGCTGCTGACGGCACTCCATCGTGCCGAATACGAAGTGCCGACGCCGATACAGGCCCAGGCCATTCCCCACATCATGGCGGGTGCCGATTTGCAGGGCATCGCGCAGACCGGCACCGGTAAGACAGCGGCGTTCGCGCTGCCGATTCTGCACAGGTTGTTCACCGATCGCCGTCCGGTGGCACGGGGTGCCTGCCGTGTCCTGGTGCTGGCGCCGACGCGCGAACTCGCGACGCAGATCGCCGACAGTTTTCGCACTTATGGCCGCTTTACCGGTCTCACCACCGCGCTTGTCTATGGTGGCGTGCCGAAGGGCCGGCAAATCCAGGCGCTTTCGCGTGGCACGGACGTCGTGGTCGCAACACCGGGCCGCCTGCTGGACTTGATGGGCGACCGCTACATTCGCCTGGACCAGACGGAAATTCTGGTGCTGGACGAAGCCGATCACATGCTGGATCTCGGCTTTGTCATTCCGATTAAGCGGATCGCCCAGGCGCTGCCGGTGGCACGACAGAGCCTGTTCTTTTCGGCGACGATGCCGAAGGAAATCGCCTCGCTCGCGGCGTCCTTGCTGCGCAATCCAGTGCGCGTTTCGGTGGCGCCGCCGGCGACCACGTCCGAACGCGTTGTGCAATCGGTAATGTTCGTGCCGCAATCGGAAAAGCGCGCCGTGCTGGCGCGTGTGCTGCGCCGCCCCGACATGGGCCGCACCCTGGTATTCGCGCGCACCAAGCACGGCGCCGATCGCATTGTGCAGCATCTGGCTGCGACCGGGCTCAATGCGAACGCCATACACGGCAACAAGAGCCAGGGGCAGCGTGAGCGCGCGCTGCATGCATTCCGCAGCGGCCAGGTGCCGGTGCTGGTGGCGACCGACATTGCGGCGCGCGGCATCGATGTCGATGGCGTGACGCATGTCATCAATTACGATTTGCCGGACGTGCCGGACGCCTATGTGCACCGGATCGGCCGCACGGCGCGCGCCGGTGCGGCGGGGAGTGCGATCAGCCTGTGCGACGAGACGGAACGCAAGGCGCTGAAAGGCATCGAGCGGCATATTCGGCAGAAATTGCCGGTTGCGGCCTGACGCAATTAACTGAACGCCGCGCGGAGGCGCGGCGTTCAGCCGCGTCGGATCGCGCACGAAATGATCTGGCAACGCGCATTGGTGTGGCGAAGGATGGTGGGTGCGACAGGGATTGAACCTGTGACCCCCGCCGTGTGAAGGCGATGCTCTCCCGCTGAGCTACGCACCCGGGTCCAAAAGACGAGACGCTTTTCTAAGACGCGAGGTCGGCGCGCGCAAGCCCCCCGTAAAATAGCTGCTAAAAAACTTTCAAAGACTTGCTCCGGCCAGTTGTCCTGCTGGCTTTTACTCGTCTATACTCCGGCCATCCGATTCAAGCGACGGATCATGCAAGACATCGATCAAGCCAAAACCCTGCTCGGACTTACCGTGCAAATCGTTTCCGCGCACGTGCGCAACAATCAGGTGGCGGTCGCCGATCTGCCCGCCCTGATACGCCAGGTACATACGGCGCTGGCCAACGCCAATGGCGGCGCGCCCGCGCCCGCCGCCGCACCCGTGCAGGAGCGGGCGGCAACGCCGCCAGTGCCGAAACGCACAATATTCCCTGACTACATCATCTGCCTGGAGGACGGGCGGCGCATGAAGACGCTGAAGCGGCATCTGCGCAGCAATTACGATATGAGCCCAGAACAATATCGCGAAAAATGGGGTCTGCCCGCGGATTATCCGATGGTCGCACCGAATTATGCGGAACAGCGCTCCAAGCTCGCCAAGCAATTGGGTCTCGGCCGCCGCGCGGCGGAGGTAGAGGAGCCGGAGGAACTGCCGCTGCTCGACCCCAATCCGCCGCGGCTATGGCAGATCGTCTCGGCCCCCGAGCCAGCCGCGCCGGCGCCGGAAGCCCGCCGTCCCGAGCCGACTGTCGACAACGTGTTCGGCGGTTTCCCGAACGGCGGCGACAAGCAAGTGGCCGAATCCGCCGAGGAAGGCGCACCCCGCCGCCCCGCGCGCAAGCCGTTCTCCAAGCAACTTGCGCGTCCGATGCGGTCGTAGCTGACCAAGGAAGGGCTTCTTTTTTGAAAAAAAGCAGCAAAAAACTTTTGCCCGTTGCTGCCCGCTTCTCGCCCAACCAGAAAGCACCCGTGCTGCACGAAACGGAAAAAAGTTTTTTGGTTATTTTTTTCAAAAAAGAACATCCTTTCTTCCTTGCCCACCCATCATGACCCAATGCGGCTTCGTTGCAATTGTGGGCGCGCCGAACGCCGGCAAGTCCACGCTCCTCAACCGCATGGCGGGCGCGAAGCTGTCCATCGTCAG
>DATJOH010000254.1:0-3601 GCA_035507235.1 Acetobacteraceae bacterium | reverse complement strand
AATATCCGCAACCCGCGCCGTCGCCGCCTCCATGCCACCCGCTATCGTGACCAGCAGTTGCGCTCGTTTCAAAAACAAATGTGGGTCCGCCTCGTCGCTGAATCCCATACCGCCATGGATCTGGATATTCTTGCCGGCATTCTCTATCGCCGCTGATCCCGCCACCAGCAGCGCGCTTTCCACCTGTAGCGCGGCATCGCCACGGCGATCATCAACGGCAACGGAAGCGAAACTCACCTGATCGCGGGCGCAGGTTGCGGCGATCGCCATGTTGGCGCAGTGATGTTTTACCGCCTGAAAGCTGCCGATCGGCCGGCCGAACTGCTCGCGCATTTTGGCGTAGGCGACCGCCATGTCCACCGCGGCTTGGCCAATGCCGGCCAACGCGGCTGCATCGATCAGCCGCAGGCGCAGTAGAGCGTCGGGCGTGAATGCCGCCAGCTTTTCGCCCAATGTAACTACGCCGCGGAGCCGGCCAAGCCAATAGCGATCGTCGATCGGTCGGGACGATGGCCCGGCGCGGTGCAAGACGGCGCCGCATCCATCGCGAAGAAGAATGAGTTGCGCATCTGGCTCATCCACCAGCACCACTTTATCGCCGTGCCGATAGGCGGCGGCCACCCGCTGCGCGCCGCCCTCGATCGCCATACCGCTATGCACGGCGCCGATCGCCGCGAGCACGCCAGGGGCGGCAAGTTGGCGCCCAAGCGTCATAACGATCAGCGCTTCCTCGGCTGCGCCCAGGCCGCTGCCGCCGCGCGCCTCGCTGAGGCATAGCCCGAACACCCCAAGCGCATCGAGCTCCGCCCAAACCTCGGCGGTCTCCTCGGCTGCGGCGTGCAGGCGCGACAGCGGCAGCAAGGCTGTCAGGGCGCTGTCCAGCGCGCCGGCAATCGCCAACTGCTCCTGGCTAGGATGATACCTTCCCTCGTCCGCCATGCTTCTGTCCTGAAGGAAAAAATCTCGTCGGCTCACTGCCGGCCGGCGCCGGCCAGGCAGCGATTTGCGGTGACTTATATCGCGCTGCCTGTCTAGGCGGCCGATGCACCCTGTCTTGACCGAAGTTGACGCGGCGAGGCGGCGAACCAGGGGAAGCAACTGCGCGACACCACCGACGCTTCGGCCTGCTGCAGGTAGGGTTGCGTCACGGCGCGGCGCACCTCATCGTTCAACACGTCGCCGCAACGCCCCTGCAATGGATGACCACGCTTGGTGCTTCACCCCGTGTAGTATGGCGGCGCAACCAGGCTGCCCCCGTCGATAACGATTGTGTCTCCCGTGTGAAACGACGAGAAATCGCTGGCGAGATAGGCGATGATCGCCTCGAAATCAGAAGGATAACCGGGCCGCGGAATCGGTGTCTTGGCGGCAAAGAATTTATCGATGGGTCCCCATTCCTTATCCTCGCCGGTTAGTCCGGTTTTGATATAACCCGGCGCCACCGTGTTGGCGCGAATGCCGTATTTGCCGAATTCCACCGCCATGGAGCGGATCACCGCACCCATGGCACCCTTGGCGGCGGCATAATTGCCCTTGCCGGCGAGGCCATGAAACATCGACAGGCTACCGCAGAAAATCAGCGATCCACCTGGTTCGCCAGCCTCCGCCCGCCGCACCATCTGGCGCGCGCCTTCGCGCAAGGTGTAGAAGGCGCCGTGCAGGTTGACATTGAGCAGCTGGTGCCACTGCTCGGTTGTCATTTCGAGCGTGGACCGCGACGTCGGCCCCAGGCCGGAATTGGCGATGACACAATCGACGCGGCCGAAATCCTGCATCAGCGCCTCATAGGCGGCGATGACTTCCTGCTCAGACGCGACATCCACCTGTCGTGTGGTGACGCGCACGCCATGTGACTCGAGTTCGGCTTTCGCGGCGGCGTTTTTCTCGGCCGAGCGCGCCCAGATTTCCAGATCGCCGCCCGCCTTGGCGATGCCGCGCGCGAACCCTAGGCCGAGGCCGCTATTGCCGCCCGTCACCACCGTGACCTTGCCGGTGAGATCCAGCACGAAGCCCTTTGCCATCCATTCCTCCCCTGTGCGCCGCGCGATCATTCGGCGTTCAATTCAGCCCTTATGGCCCGTCCGCCCGACGGCTTCCACACGGCCGCGATGGGTATGCCTGTCGCGGGGCAGCCGCAATGACGCGAACCGGCCATCGCGACGCGATCATGGTCGCGTCCGCGGATGTGGCCGGACCGCCGGCGGCTGGGGTAGGATGGTGTGTCGCAACGCGCCGCACGGAGAAAGCATGACCGGTCCAAAACCCCGCATACCGCGAATTCCGACGAGCGAATGGTCGGCGGAGGCGCACGCCGCCTATGACGTGATGGAGTCGGAGGCAACGCGCAGTCTCGGAAGGGGATCGAACCTCGGGACCGTATTCGCGAATCATCCGGCACTCGCCAAGGCGTACTACACGCTCGGCCGCCACTTGCTGATTGACTCCAGCATTCCGCAACGCTTGCGGGAACTCGTGACATTACGCGTCGCCTGGCACCACAAATCCGAATATGAATGGTGCCATCATGTCAGATTCGGCAAGCGCATCGGCTTGACGGATGCCGAGATTGAGGCGGTGCGCGAAGGGCCGGCGGCCTCCATATGGTCCGGCGCCGATCGTTGCGTTCTGGATGTAACGGATCAGCTTTGCACGCGTTCAAGGATTGATGACGCGGGCTGGGACGAACTCGGCCGCTTCCTTGATCGGCATCAAGCGATGGATCTTATCGTCACCATCGGCCACTACGTCATGACAGCCTGGGCCATTGCTGCGTTCGGCGTACAGATCGAACCGGGTTTTGATACTCCTGCCCACCCGCTTACCTAGGCGTTTGGAAAGACACATGATCAGCACTGAGAAGCTCCTGGATACCGCGCGGCAACAGGCGGGGTTGCGGGATTTGGGAGACGATACGATCCTGGTCGGTCTGCACCGGTTGGTCGATGCATTGAACGGCGAGGCAAATCTCACCGAGCGCGGTGAAACGTCGATTGCGACGATTGTGACCAATACGCTGGTAAACCGTATGCGCGTGGAGAATTATCTAGCGCTTCATCCGGGCCTGCTCGAGCGGAAAATTGACCGGCCGATGTTCGTGTTCGGCCTGCCGCGCACGGGCACAACGTTGACGATCAACTTGCTCAGCCAGGATCCGGCGCGGCGGTGCTATTTGCGGTGGGAAGCGTTCAACTCAGTGCCGCCGGCGCGACGGGAGGAACTGCATGCCGGTCCGCGCTACGAGCAGGCGCGGGCGGCGCTGGATCTTTCCATCAAACATGCGCCGCATATCTCAGCCATTCATCATGAGGACGCCGATAGCCCGACCGAATGCCAGTTTGCGATGGCGCAATCCTTCTGCGCGCAATATTACGAGGCCATTGCGCAAATACCGAGCTACCGGACCTGGTTTCTGGGGGCCGACTACCTGCCAGCCTTCCGCTATCACAAACGCCTGCTGCAGTTACTGCAGAGCGAAGCGCCTGGCCGCTGGACCCTGAAAAATCCCTGGCATCCGCTGTTTCTTGACGACCTGACCACCATCTATCCCGATGCGCAATTGGTGATGAATCATCGCGACCCGGTTGATGTCGTGGGCTCGGCG
>DATJOH010000253.1:0-7903 GCA_035507235.1 Acetobacteraceae bacterium | reverse complement strand
AGTTGCGTCCACCAGCCAGTCCAAATCGGTGGCTCTGCCCGCCGCAACGGACAAAAGTTTTTTGGTTCTTTTTTTCAAAAAAGAACTATTTGCTTTCCTTTCTTTTCAAATGGCTGTCCTACCTGGGCAGTTACGAATCTTCTTTTTCTGAAGAGAAAGAAGCAAAAAGACTTTTTCTATTGCTGCGTTATGTTCGGGCGAACCTGCGGCCTGAAACAAATGCGCCAAAGTTTTTTGCAGGCGCAACCAACGCGGGCGATGCGCCCCACCTTTTCCCCTGACAAAGAGCAGAGGTTTGCGGCCGTGGGCGCCAAAGGTGGTCCCGGGGGCGACGCCCCCGGTCGCCGAAGGCAATCTCAAAGCCTAGCGTAGGCACTCCGCCAGGGCCGCGGCGCTGCGGCCGTTGGCGATGGTGGCTGAAAGCGCATCGTAATGGATGCCGTTCACGCGCGCGAAGGCGTGCATGACGCCCGGATAGACATATGTTTCGATGTGCGGTTTTCCTTTGGTCGCGGCGACGATTTTCGCCTGCGCCTCAGGCGGCACATATTCGTCGGCCGCCGCGATATGCAGCAGCAGGCGGTTACGCACGTTCGGCAATTCGTCGAGCAACCCGTCGATGCCGACGCCATAATATGAAATATTGAGATCGGCGTCGGACCGCGCCGCCATCATGAAGGCCAGCCGGCCGCCCAGGCAGAAGCCCATTGTCGCCACCTTGCCGTTGCTTCCCGGCAATGTACGCGCCGCTGCCAGGGTCGCCTTGAGGTCTTCCACGCCCTTGTCCTGGTTGAATGCGTTCATCAGCGCGAAGGCGCGTTTCCATTCGGCATCGCTCTTGTCGGTAATATTCACGCCGGGTTCGATGCGCCAGAACAGGTCCGGCGCGACGGTCAGAAAGCCCATCGCGGCGAGTTGCGCGCCGGTTTCACGTAGCGCGTCGTTCACCCCGAAAATTTCCTGGATCAGCACGATAGCGCCCGCCGGCCTGGCGGCCGGTTCCCAGACGAAGGCATCGAATTGTCCGGCGCCGTCGCGCGCACTGATTTTCACCGTATGCATGGCCGCCCGACCCTCCTTTTGTGCGGGCGGCACATTAACGGCGCCGTCGTGACGCGCCAGGGGCAGGGTGGCACACTTGCCGCCGCACGATTCAGGGGTTGGTGAATGTCGGAAGCGGTTGCGAAGCAGGGCGCGACGCCGTGGCTAAGACTGGCGATCTGGTCCCTGTCGGCGGTCGTCACCGTCGTTTTTTGCATCCTCTTTGTCGATCGCGCGGTGGCAACCTGGTCGCACGACGCCCTGCATCGTCCACACTGGGCGGTGGCGATAACGAAACTGGCGGATGCCCGCGTGCTGGAAGGCATCGCGGCGGCAATTCTCGTCGCCGCGAGCCTGGCGAAACTTACCGGCCGGCGCATCGGCGCGGCATGGCGGATTGCCATCGCCGCGTCGTTTGCAACCCTGCTCGCCATGGTTGCGATCATCCTGCTGAAATACGGATTTGGCCGCCTGTGGCCGGAAACCTGGGTGCAGAATAATCCCTCCTGGATCGGCTCTCACGTCTACGGGTTTCTGCCGCTGCATGGCGGCGCGGGCTACGAAAGCTTCCCCTCCGGCCATACCGCGCGTTTCAGCGCCCCCTTCGCGGTGCTGTGGCAGCGCCTGCCGCGACTGCGCCTGGTGTGGGCAGTGCCACCCCTGATCATGGCGTTCGCCCTGGTCGCGGCCGACTACCATTTTGTCGGCGACTGCCTGGCCGGTATTTATGTCGCGATCGGATGCGCCGCATTCGCGATGCAGTACGTCTGAACCGGTGACGGCAAGTGCTGCCCGGCAAGATCTGCCGCCAGATCTTGGCCGCCGCCGCCTGCTCCGGATCAACCCCTTGAAAACGCGGCACTTCCAAGCGGCCCGCCGGTTGCACAACGCTCCTTGAGACCCGGCGGCAGGCGCCGGGCGCAGCACTTCGGAGCATTTCATGTTCACCACCCCGCAGAATGGCCGCGCCTACACCGACTTCTTCACCTCGATCGCCGCCGGCGATGTGCGCGTCGCCGGCCTTCCCGCGGGCAGCGCCGGTTCCAGCCTCGACGGCAATGCCGCCATCACCAGCCGCCCCGGCTATTTCACCGTGGGCCCTGACACCGCGTATTTGCTCAACTCGGCCCGCCGCAAAGTCCCCTCACGTCCCGGCACGCATGCCGAGACCGCCGTTCTGCTGCACGCCGCCGAATGAAACGGCGGCGGCGCTGGCGCCGCCACTTTGCATCCGATACAAGGCGCGCGGTTTCGGGGCGTAGCTCAGCCTGGTAGAGCACCTGCTTTGGGAGCAGGGGGCCGGAGGTTCGAATCCTCTCGCCCCGACCAGAACGGAGTTTTTCATGCGCGCACGCATTTATCGCCAGCCCAAGACGGCGATGCAGTCCGGTGTCGCCGGCACCGAGGAATGGGTGGTGGAGTTCCAGTCCGCCTTACCCGGCCGGCACGATCCGCTGATGGGGTGGTTCGGCAGCCGCGACACGCAAACTCAGGTCCGCATGCGCTTTCAGAGCGAGGCGGACGCCATTGCCTACGCCGACCGTAACGCCCTTGCTTACGATCTGGAGTTGCCACCGCCGACCCACGCGCCAAAGCCGAAGATCTACGCCGATAATTTCAAGTATGGCCGGGCGGAGAACTGGACGCACTGAGCTTCCCGCGCGCCCTTAGCTCAGCCGGATAGAGCAATAGCCTTCTAAGCTAGAGGTCGGTGGTTCGAGTCCACCAGGGCGCGCCATCCGCCATGATCAGCCCTACCCGAACGCGCCGCGCCGTTTGTTTTTGAGAGACGTGCGGCCAAAATCAAATTTTCTATACAATAGTCGCTGGTATTGCTAAACGTTACCCAAGCTTCGGGAGGCGTTGATGCCAGCACCGCGTTTTACGTCCGCGTTCCGCGTCTGTGCCGGCGCCATTTTCCTGCTCTGCGCCAGCCCGCTCGCGGCCCGTGCCGACAGTTTTGCGTTCATGACCGCCGGCAACGACGATTTCGGCGTGCTGGACCTGACCTCCGGCAGCTTCACCCTTTGCGGCAATAGCGGCGTGCTGCTGGCCGGGCTCGGACTTGCGCCGCACGGCGTCATCTACGCCGCCGGCTGGGGCACCTCGACGATCTACACCGTCAACCGAACGAATGGGGCGCTCACCACGGTGGGCACCACCAGCCTTACGGTGGATGATTTCGGCTCGACCAAGAAGGTTCTTTACGCTCTCGATTTCAATGGCAATCTGTTCAGCATCAATCCGAACACTGCCGCCGCGAAGCTTGTCGGTCCCATCGGCGTTCCGCTCGCGGGCACCATCGGCATGTCCACCGGCTCTTCGAAACTTTATTTGCAGAACGGCACGGAGCTGTACGCGCTCGACACAAAGACCGGAAAAGCGAAGCCGATCGGCCCGGGCTCAACGTCGCTCGGCGCCCTGGCAACCATTGGCGGCGTGCTGTACGGCGGCTCGAACGTGTCGCCCTACAGCGTGCAAACAGTGAATGCGACGACCGGCGCCGACACCGAGGGTGCCACCCTTACCGGGGAGACCGCTTCATTCTGGGGTTTGACCGCAACCCCAAAATCGGAAACTGGCGCCTGCCCCACAAAGTAATGGGTCAGCTTCGATCGCCGAGCCAGGCCCAGGCGCCCAAGGCGGCGCCGAGCATGCCCCAGGTGGCGTTATAGTTTGCGACCCCGGCAATGCCGATAATCACCGCGGCGACGCAGACGACGAACGGCCCTCGGGCAAACAACGCCCATAGCCCCAAAAGCAGCGCCGCCGTGCCCAGCAGATATTCGCGCTGCAGCCACAGCAAGCCGGCGCGCGGCAGGCACGCGAATGGTCGCGATGCCGCTTCGCAGGCCGCACCCCAGGCGCGCGGTTCGATATAGATGGCGCGATAGGCCAGGATGGCCGCCGCCGCCGCGCCGACCACGGCCAGCCCCAGCATGTCACGGCGGCGCGGCTGCTTGCCCAATCATTCCCCCGCTGATAGCGACGGCGCCCTCTTCACGGTGAATAGAGACCCGCGTCAATGGCCGCGCCGCCCAGCTTTCAGGACATCATTCTGCGCCTGCACGCCTACTGGGCGGCGCAGGGTTGCGTCATTCTGCAGCCTTACGATCTCGAAATGGGCGCCGGCACCTTTCACCCCGCCACAACGCTGCGTGCCCTCGGTCCCAAACCATGGCGCGCCGCCTACGTACAGCCGTGCCGCCGCCCCAGCGACGGCCGTTACGGCGAAAACCCGAACCGGCTGCAGCACTATTATCAATACCAGGTCATCATCAAACCCAGCCCCGCGGATGCGCAGGACCTCGTTCTCGGCAGCTACCGCGCCATCGGCATCGATACGGCCCTGCATGATTTCCGCTTCGTGGAGGATGACTGGGAGAGCCCCACCCTCGGCGCCTGGGGCCTCGGCTGGGAAGTCTGGTGCGACGGCATGGAAGTGACGCAATTCACCTATTTCCAGCAAGTGGGCGGCATTCCCGTCGTGCTGCCGAGCGCCGAATTCACCTACGGGCTGGAACGCCTGGCGATGTATGTGCAAGGCGTGGAAAGCGTCTATGACCTGGATTTCAACGGCGCCGGCGTCACCTATGGCGATGTGTTTCTGCGTGCCGAACGCGAATACAGCGCCTATAATTTCGAATACGCCAATACCGACATGCTCGGCCGCCACTTCGCCGATGCGGAAGCGGAATGCGCCGCTCTGCTGGGAAAATCACTGCCGCTTCCCGCCTACGATCAGTGCATCAAGGCCAGCCATCTGTTCAATCTGCTGGACGCCCGCGGCGTGATCAGCGTGGCGGAGCGGGCGAGCTATATCGGACGCGTGCGGACACTCGCGAAAGCCTGTTGCGAAGGCTGGCTCGCCGGCGAAACATAATGGCATCCGCCACGGCGCCCGGTAAGCGGCCGCTCGTCTTCCTGCACATACCGAAAAGCTCCGGCATCGCGGTGTCGCATGCCCTGCTCGCCGCCGAGCGCCCACCGCGCGTTTTCTTCGGTTTCGACCGCGCCTTCTTCGGCGGCTTCAATGATTTCGCCTCCGTCCCGCCGGAGAACCGCGCCTATATCCATCTGTCTGCGGCAACCATTCCGCGCGACGAGACCTTCATTCGCGCCCACATGTCGTTATCCACGTTGCGCACGGCGTACCCAAACGCGCGCTTCATGACGGTGCTCCGTGAGCCGATATGCCGCATCCTGTCGCATTATGCCTTCTGGCGCGGCTTTTCGGCGGAGCAGGATGCAGGCTGGGGCGGTTGGGCGGCACGCTCCGGCCTGGCGCGCGGCCGCCTCGAGGATTTTCTCGCCGCCGGCGAAATCGCCTGCCAGATCGACAATGTCGCCACGCGCCTGCTGCTTTGGCCGCATCCCCTCATTCCGGCGGACGCGCCGATCCCGCGCCAGCACGACGAGCCATTGCTGGCGGCGGCACAGGCGGCATTGGCAACGCTCGATTTCGTCGACGTTATTGAAAACCCCGATTTCTACGCCAACCTTGCCGCCTGGCTCAGCAGCGCAATGACACCAATCCGGTTGAACGAAACGCAAGCGCTACCCGCCGCGCTGCACACACGGCTCGATCTGGAAATGACACCGCGCGTTCTCCAGCTGCTTACAGAACGATCGCGCCTGGACCTGGCGCTATGGCAGGCAGCAATTCGCACTCACGCGCCGCGCGCCAACGGGGACGCAGTGCGCACCGCCGCGCTGCTACAAGGCGTGGCGCGAACAGCTTCGCTGCTCGCGGGCGCCGCCTGAAGTAGTGCAAAAGAAAAGTATTTCTTTTTTGAAAAAAAGAAACAAAAAACTTTTACTCTTGGCTCCCGGCAGCGAGGCCAAACGGGTAGAACCAGCACCCTCCGAAACAGACAAAAGTTTTTTGGTTCTTTATTTCAAAAAAGAACTCTTGCCTGCTCTTATCTTCTCAAACCAGCTTCGCATCCAACGTAATCGTCGCGTTCAGCACTTTGGATACCGGGCAATTCTTCTCCGCCGCTCCCGCGAGCTTCGCGAATTCGGCGGCATCAATATTTGGTATCTGCGCGCGCAGCGTCAGCGCGGACTGGCTGATGCGAAATCCCTGGCCTTCCGGCTCAAGCGTTACCGCGGCCTCTGTCGCCAGCTCGGTTGGTGTATGGCCGGCGGCTTGCAGTTGGAATGCCAGTGCCATGGTGAAGCAGCCAGCATGCGCCGCGGCTATCAGCTCTTCCGGATTGGTGCCGGGTTCGCTTTCAAAGCGGGTTTTGAAGGAATAGGGCGTTTCCGCGAGCACGCCTGAATCGGTGGAAAGATGGCCGGTGCCGGCACGCCCGGTGCCATGCCAAACGGCCTTTGCCTTGCGGATCATGCGATTTCCCTCGCGAATACTGGCCAAACCCGCGCGCATGTTATCCGCGCGGCGCGCGCTGGCAAGCCGGCGCCGCCTACCCAACCGCCAACAGGCTCGCCGCCGCCGCTCGTGCTGCCTGCGTTACGGTTTCCCCCGCCAGCATGCGCGCGATTTCCTCGCGTCGCGCGGCGACGTCCAGTGTCACCACCGACGTTTCCGTCCGGCCACGCCGTTCCGCTTTCATAACGCGCAAATGCGCGGCGCCACGCGCGGCGACCTGCGGGCTGTGCGTCACCACCAGCACCTGCAGCCCATCCGCGACCCGCGCGAGCCTGTCGCCCACCGCCGCCGCGGTCGCGCCGCCGACGCCGCTATCCACTTCGTCGAACACCAGGGTCGGCACATCCGATCGCGCCGAAAACACCACCTTCAACGCCAGCATCAGCCGGGAGAGTTCGCCGCCGGACGCAATCTTGCCGAGCGCCCCCGGCGGCTGGCCCGGATTGGTGGCGATCAGAAACCGCACCGAGTCCGCCCCCGCCGGTCCCCAGGCGCTTTCCGGCAGGCGGCCGACCTCGGCAAAGAACTGCGCCTTGTCCAGCCGCAGCGGTGGCAATTCCGCCGCGACCGCCAATTCCAGACGCCGCGCCGCCGCCGCGCGCGCTGCCGAAACACGCCCGGCCACCTCCCCATACGCGCCACGCGATGCCGCCACGGCTTTGATCAGCGCGCCGATTTCCGCCTCGCCGAAATCGAGCGCGGCCAACCGCGCCCGCAGATCCTCGAGCAATGTCGGCAATTCGCTCACCGGCACGGCGTGCTTGCGGCCCGCAGCGCGCAGCGCGAACAGCCGCTCCTCCGTCTGTTCCAGCCGCCGCGGATCCGCCTCGGCCCCCGCCGCGAGCCGCTCCAGACTCTGTTCCGCCTCGGCGAGGGCGTCCTGCGCACGCTCCAAAGCCGCAAAAGCGGCGGCCGTCTCGGAATCCGCGGTGCCACCGGGTGCCACCAGCCGCTGCAATACGCGCGCGGCCGCGCGCACGGCCGAGGCCGGCGTATCCCGCCGGCGGTCGCGCGGCATCAACTCGGCCAGCGCCGCCACCACCGCTTCGGCGCGCTTTTCCCCTTGCTGCAGGCTCTGCCGCATCTCCGCCAGCGCCTTCTCCTCGTCGGGCTCCGGCGCCAGTGCCGACAATTCCTCCACCGCGTGACGCAGAAAATCCTCGTCCCGCCGCGCCGCTGCGATCGCCGCCTGTGCCGACGCCAAACGCTCCTCGGCCGCACGCCAGGCGCGATAACGCGCCGCCAGTTCGCTTGTCAGCGCCCCGCCGACACCAAAAGCATCCAGCAATTTCAGATGGTTGCCAGCGTCGGCGAGCCCCATCTGATCGTGCTGGCCCTGCACTTCCACCAGCAAGCCGCCAATCTGGCGCAGCACGCCGGCGCCCACCGGCGTATCGTTCACCCACGCCCGGCTGCGGCCACCACGCTCCACCGCGCGGCGCAGCACCAGTTCCTCGTCGCGTGGGA
>DATJOH010000252.1:0-2511 GCA_035507235.1 Acetobacteraceae bacterium | reverse complement strand
TTGGTATTGAGGTGAACCGCGAGATCCAGATTGCGCATGCCTTGAAAGCATTGATCACTATCCGGCAGAGCCACCGAGAAATTGCCGCCAAGACAGACCAGAACCTTTGATTGCCCCGCGACCATGGCTTTCATGGCGTTGACGGCGTCGTGCCCGTGCTGGGGTGGCGGGCGGAAGCCGAAAGCCTGTTCAATGCGCGCGAACATCGCCTCGCTCGGTTTCTCGGTGATGCCGACGGAGCGGTCGCCCTGGACGTTGGAATGGCCGCGCAACGGGCAGATGCCGGCGCCGGGCTTGCCGAAATTGCCGCGCAGCAGGAGCAGGGCGGCAATTTGTTGCACGTTTTGCGTGCCCTTGGCGTGCTGGGTAATGCCCATGCCATAGGTTACGATAGTCGCCTTCGATTTGATGTAGGCGGCAGCGACCTGTTCCAGGTCGGCGCGGCTGAGGCCAGAGGCGGCTTCGATATCCGACCATTCGGTTTGCGCGAGATCGGCGGCGAAGGCTTCAAAGCCGTTCGTGTGCGTTGCCAGAAACTCATGGTCCAGCACGCCGCCGATGGTGGCTTCGGCAAACACCACCGCCTTCATGATACCCTTGAGCGCCGCGGCGTCGCCGCCGACCTTGACCTGATAGTAAGTGGACGCAATGGCGGTGGAGCTGAAGGTGCCCATTTCCACCGGATTCTGCGGATCGGCGAAGCGTTCCAGCGCCCGTTCCCGGAGTGGATTGAACACGATGATCGGTGCGCCGCGGCGCGCCACTTCGTGCAACGTTCCCATCATGCGCGGATGGTTGGTGCCTGGATTGTGGCCCATCGCTATGATCAGCTCGCAATGATCGAAATCCTCGAGCGACACTGTACCCTTGCCGATGCCGATGGCCACCGGCAGGCCGACGCTGGTGGCCTCGTGGCACATGTTGGAGCAATCCGGGAAATTATTGGTGCCGAATTCGCGCGCAAAAATATTGAACAGAAACGCTGCCTCGTTGGAGGCGCGGCCGGAGGTGTAGAATTCCGCCATATTGGGGTTCGGCAGGTTCCGGAGCACGGTCCCGATGCGCGCGAACGCCTGGTCCCATTGGATCGGCTGATAGGTGTCGCTCGCGCGGTCATATGCCATCGGGTGCGTGAGCCGCCCTTCATTCTCCAGCGCGTAATCGCTCCACGTCAGCAACTCGCTTACCGTGTGCGCGGCGAAGAATTCCGGCGGCACTCGTTTCTTCGTCGCCTCCCAGGTCACCGCCTTGGCGCCGTTCTCGCAGAACTGGAAGGTCGAGGTATGCTCCTTGTCGGGCCAGGCGCAGCCGGGGCAATCGAATCCGTCCGGCTTGTTGAGGTCGAGCAGCAGGCCGGGCGCTTCCGCCACGTGCATCTGCTCGGCAACCGCCGCCGCGGTGGCGCGCAGCGCCCCCCAGCCACCCGCCGGCGCGGTGTAGCGGCGCACACCGGGAACCTCGCGCTTCTGCATGATCTGCCTCTCTTTATCTCAAACCGCCGGCACGGTCAGGCGGAGTGTGCCCCCGCCTGTATCGGCGAGGGCGCGAAGGTCAGGAGCGCGTGGTCTCGAACAGGAACCACACGCGCCGTTCCGTCTCGTCGATCCAATTCTCGATCAGGCTGGTGGTTGCCGAGTCATTGCTTTCGCTCGCCAGTTCATGCGTCGAACGAAGGCTGCCCAGAAGCGTCAGGTTGTCGTCGCGCAGCTCGGACAGCATATCCTCCGGTGTCACAAAATCCGCGTCGTTGTCGGGCAGCCGCTGCAGCCGCGCGATATGACCGATCGAGCGCAGCGTCGTGCCGCCAATTTTGCGTACCCTCTCGGCGATGTCGTCGGTCATGGCGAAAATCTGCGCGCCTTGATCGTCCAGCAGCAGATGATAGTCGCGGAAGTGCGGTCCGCTCACATGCCAGTGGAAATTCTTGGTCTTGAGGTACAGTACGAAAACATCGGCCAACAGCGCATTCAGGGCGCCGCTGACGTCGCGGATTGTGTTTGCTCCGAGATCCGAGGGGGTCCGCAGCGGTGCCTTGCGCCGCTCCTTCAGCTCAGCTGTCGTCGTCATGGCTTGGCTCTCCTTTTGGCTATGAGCATGGACAAAAACTGCGGAAGTCCGGGATTTCGGCCTTGTTTGCCGCGCGGCCGCGGCGCCGCTGGGGCAGCGGCAACTTGGTGTCTTTGTCCCCGCCGCGCAAGGAAGCGCCGTGCGCATGTCATGTAAAGAGAGGCGATCGGCGTATCGCGAGCCGAATCGTGCCGCGAGCCCATAAGAAAAAAGTCTTTTGCTTCTTTTCTTCAGAAAAGAAGAATCTTCTTTCTTGAAAGAAAGAAGCAAAGAACTTTTGTTAATTGAATTCTAGTATCATCGTGCTGCCGCCTTCGATTCCCGCTGCAGTTTTTGAAGCGGCGCGCCGTTTCGGCGACGCAACCGCAATCGTCGATGACGCGGCGCGAATCAGCTTTGCCACGCTCGCCTGCGAAACGCGCCGCGCGGCCCGTGCCTTCATCG
>DATJOH010000251.1:0-3545 GCA_035507235.1 Acetobacteraceae bacterium | reverse complement strand
CGTTTCGTCAAAGCCCGCCGATCTGGCTTCAACACAGACGAAGAGGGCTTCGGTTGATTGGACCAAGGCCGGCGTCGATTCGTCTTCGGGTGCATGGGGCCACCCGGGCGATCAGATGATGGGCTTCACAATGATCGCGTCTGGTTCGTCCAGCGGCGACGGATTGTATTCAGGGGCCGTGAGCGTCATCACTCGTTCAAGCGGAGTGGAGATCCGGGAAAACCCGGCGTTCCGCAGAGCGGACGGCGATCCATCCCTGCCCGCGCCTCCACAAACGCCGCCCCCGGCAATTGTCGCTGCTGCCAACACAACACCGGCTGTTTCTGCCAACCAGGCGCAATCGAATGCAAGCGCACCCCGCGCAGCGGTCGCGCTTCAGCAGGCAGGCCAGTTGGCCGCGCACTCTGCGACGCCCGCGGGCGCCGCAGGTGTCGCGTCGGCCATCGTCAACGCCCCCACGCCGGCGATCGCTTCGACTTCGAACCAGACGAATATTTCCCACGATCCGCCGGATTTGTCCTGGTCCGACGGCATCCTGGGCATCAACACCGAACTGACCGCCTTCACGGAAATACTTCAGCGGCCCGGTGTCTTCGCGTCGGCCGGGCAGTCGGTTGATTTCATGGAGAAGCTGCTGATATCCGATGCGGCCGCGCTGGCGCAGGTTGCCAACGGCGTCGCCATGCGTCTCAACGAGGAAAACGCCGTGCTTTGGAAGGGAGCGGCGGGATTGCTCGGCGTCGCGATGATCGTCGCCGCCGGCGCAAGCCGCGAGCGTCCGGCCAGCCAGGTCCCCCGGCGCCGGCGGCGCAATCCCAGGCACCTGTGCATCGATGAACGCTACGCTGCCGATTCGGAGTTTTAATTTTCCCCGGCCTTACCCAAACGCCACCAACGGCGTTTAGTTCCTTCCGAGAGGAAAACCGGCCTCGCTTATGCGGGGCTGGTTTTCTTTCACGCACGCGCCTATTTCCTCACACCCGCCCGCAATTCCACTTCGGCTTCAAGCCAGTTTTGAACCGAGTTATTCGAATGCGCCCCGTGGCTCTTTTTCAGCCAGATTTCATACGCCCGCTTGGCGATCATTTCGTGCGTGATCACCGGCGCCGCAGCCGGCGCGGCGGGGGCCGACGTTTTTGCGTTCGATTTCGCCTTTGGAGCGGTTTTCTTCGGCTTCTTGACTCTCTTCGCGGGGGCCTTCTTCGCAGTCTTTGCGGAGGTCTTCTTGACCCCCTTCTTTTTCTTTGCCATGAACTTCTCCTTACCAACTGGTGCAGCGGCTTTCGTTGGTAACATACTACAATGTTCCTTCGCCGCGGCCAGCAGGGGCCCCGGGCGGCGGAAACTGGTCGCACGCGGCGCCGGGATTTGAGACGGCGTGATATTTCGCCCGATTATTCCATCGATTGCCACGTCGCCCCGGCGAGCGATCGCCGCAGCAGGACGTAGAGCGTGACGCCCGCGATAATTTCGACGGCCACGAGCCACCACAAAAATCCCAACGTCCACGACATCAATGCCAGCCCGCCCAGCGCCATCGAGGCGAAGCTGGCCACGATCATCGTCAGGCCGCGCCCGGCGGACTTTGCCTCCTCGGTCGGCATGGAGAGGGGAACCCCGCCGCCGCCGATCGTCGGGATCAGCGAGTAGATCGGAATCGCGATCACGCCCGGAATCAGCATCAGCAATTGCGCGGGGTCGTGCCCCGGGAGCCAGATGAGCGCTGCGAAGATGACGAGCAATGGGAGCGTTAGGAAAAACAGGACGGCCCGCCGCGCGCCGTTGCAAAGCGGCGCCGGGCCCGGGATCGGCGCGGCCCGGAAAATGTCCGACGCCTGCCATTGCTGCGAATATTGAAGCATGCTCACCCCCAGCAGCGGCACGAGGCCGACGTACGCGGCGATGAAAGTGATTCGAAATCCGCCGTACCACTGGTCCTTTGGTCCGTGGCCCTGAAACATGAACATGATCGGGATCGCCAGGAACGGCGCCAGGCCGGGGTAGATGCGCAGCTTGACGTCGCGGTCACGAAAGAGATAGGCGGCGACGAGCAGAAAAGAAGCCCGTTCCACCGGATCGCGCAGCCACCAGCGCATGGGCGGCAAATCGACGAGGCGGTCGGTCCACCGCCGGCCCTCGCGCGATCTGCGCTTTTTGGTAACTGTTTCTGCCAGCGTTTGCACCCCCGATTCGTAATCGTGCGCCAGTTTGCCAAAGGCCATCCAGGTGACGATTGCCGTCGCGGCCATCGCGCAGCACGCGAGGATCCAGGCGCTGCGCGAGCCGCTGCCGGCGACGGCGTCGTCGATCCCCGCGAACCAGGCGGGCGGAAGCAGGCCGATCCACCAGGAGTGCTGGTCGATTCGAAGCAGTTTGCTGCCGTGCACCATCATTTGCGACAGCACCTGGCTGCTTACGACCGCGGCGATCGAGACGATCACCTGGGAAGTGGTGATCAGCCCCTCGAGCCGCTGGCGGCCGAACCATCGGAAACAGAGCTGATAGAGCACGACCACCGAAGCGGCGCAAAACAGGGCTTCCAAAACGGTTGACAGTGCGTGGGCCAGTGGAAACCACCACGAGCCGTTGGACGCGACAACGCCGGCGAAAAGCCCCACGAGATTGAAGGCGCCGGCGAGCCAGAGGGAAATCTCGATGAGCACGCGGACTTTCGCCCAGAGCATCGCCGAGGGAGTCACCGGGCGGTGCAGGAGGATGTCCCCTTCCTCCTTGTTGAAAAGCACTTCGCCCGCCGAGGCGGCGACGAACATGCCCAGGAACATGAACGTCAGCGAGTGCAGGTAAACCGAAAGGGCGAAGACCGGCTGAGTGACGAACGAGAGGGCCAGCAGGCCGAAAAGCGCGTAAAACAGCAGCGTGAGCGAGAGCTTTTCGCCGATGGATTTGGGGGCGGTTTGCTTCTGGAGCCCGCGCGAGCTGCGGCCACGCAGGAAAAGAGTGAGGAAAAGCTTGCGCAGCACCTTGTCGGGCGGCGGGGCGGCTTCGGCGGGAAGGGCGGCGGAAACTGTGGCGGCGGAGTCGGTCATCGAAGTTGCTTAGGGGCGGAAGGTCTTGGCAAAGTCCTGGGCGCGCTGTTCCAGTTCGGTGCCGCCCGTCAGTTGCGTAAAGAGACGCTCGAGAGTGCCGGAGTTGTGGGAGGCGACCAATTCATCCGGCTTGCCGTCGAGCAGCACCTTGCCCTTGTCGATGATGATCACGCGATGGCAGACGCGCTCGACCACGTCGAGGATGTGGGAGCTGTAGACGATGGTTTTGCCTTCGCGGGCGAGGGTCTGGATGAGGGCCTTGAACCCGACGGCAGCGTTGGCGTCGAGGCCGTCGAGCGGCTCGTCGAAGAAGACGACCGGCGGGTTGTGGAGCAGGGCGGCGGTGATGACCACCTTGCGGCGCATGCCCTTGGAATAGGCGCCGAGGAGTTTTTCGGTGAGCGTTTCGAAGCTGAGGTCGAAGAAGGCGATGAACTGCCGGATGCGCTCGCGGGCCGCGGCGCGTGGGATGCCGTAAAGGGCGGCGATCATTTCCAG
>DATJOH010000250.1:0-5081 GCA_035507235.1 Acetobacteraceae bacterium | reverse complement strand
AGCAAGACCTCCACACCCCACCGCATTTGCCGGACCTTCTGGTTGGTGCGCTCAGCCATGACCCGCAACGCCCGCTGCTCCACCTGCTGCGTGGACCGACGCTCAGCGTGGGCGAGGTGCGCGACCAAATCAGCCGCTTCGCCCAGGCTTTGAAAAGCTTGGGAGTGGGCGCCGGCACGCGCGTCGGCCTGATTTCCACCAACCGGCCGGAGGTGCTGTACGTAAGCCACGCCGTGCAAATCCTGTCGGCGGTCTATGTGCCGATGCACCCGTTGAGCGGCCTCGACGATCATGCGTTTGTCGTGCGGGACGCAGCGGTCGACATACTGGTGTTTGACGCGGATCGTTACGGAGAGCGCGCAGCGGCATTGGCGCGATGTCGGCCGGAAATGCGCCTGGCGGGGTTTGGGCCAAATCTGATCGGCGAAGATCTTTGCCAGCTTGCGGCGGGCTTCGCGCCGGCGGTTCTCGTGGCGCCCAAGGTGGGACCGCACGATGTTATACGCCTCGGCTATTCCGGCGGAACAACCGGCAAACCGAAGGCGCTCGCCAGTGTTCAGCGTACTGGCCTCGCCACGCTGCAGACCATGCTGACGGAATGGGAGTGGCCAAACCCGCCGCGCGTCCTCTCTTGCACGCCGCTCAGCCACGCCGGTGCCGCCCTGTTCCTGCCGACGCTGATGAAGCGCGGTAGCATGGTTGTACTGCCTGGTTTCGATCCGGTGGCCGTCATGCAGGCGATCCAGGAACACCATATCAATTGCGTCATGCTGGTGCCGACGATGATTTACGCGCTGCTAGATCATCCGCGCTTTGGCGAATTCGATCTCTCCAGCCTGGAGACCGTTTTCTACGGTGCCTCCGCAATCTCCCCCGTGCGCCTGAAGGAAGCGATCGAGCGTATCGGTCCCGTATTCTTTCAGTTCTACGGCCAGGCCGAGGCGCCAATGGCGATTACGGTGCTGCGCAAGGCGGAGCATGATGTGCATGATTTGCGCCGCTTGGCCAGTTGTGGCCGTCCCACGCCCTGGGTGCATGTCGCGCTGCTCGATTCCGAACACCGTCAGGTTGCCGACGGCGAACCTGGCGAAATCTGTGTGCGCGGGCCGCTCGTGATGGACGGCTATCGCGACAACCCGACGCTGACGGCGGAAACCTTCGCCGGCGGATGGCTGCATACCGGCGACGTGGCGGTGCGCGATCCCGACGGTTTCCTGCGCATCATTGATCGCACGAAGGACATGATCGTCACCGGCGGATTCAATGTTTATCCCCGGGAAATCGAGGACATCCTGGGCGAACATCCGGCGGTGGCGCAGGCGGCCGTGATCGGCGTGCCGCATGCGAAATGGGGTGAAGCGGTGAAGGCGTTCGTGGTGCTGCGGCATCGACAGGAGGTGACGGCGGCAACGCTGATGGCCCTCGTCAGGGCGCGCAAAGGATCGTTTCAGGCACCGAAGAGCATCGAATTCGTTCCGTCTATTCCCGTAACGGCCTTGGGAAAGCCGGACAAGAAGGCGCTGCGCGCGGCATTTGCTCAAGCTGGCGATGTCAGCCAATGAAGATTTAAGCAGAAAGAATGTTCTTTTTTGAAAAAAAGAACCAAAAAACTTTTTTCTGTTGGCCGGCGATGCCCGCGCTCCCAGCACTAACCCCTTAAAGAGCAAAAGTTTTTTGCTTCTTTTTTTCAAAAAAGAAGCCTTCTTCTTCTGTCTATTTGCAAATATCCGCCACGTTGACCCATGTTCGTGCCTGCGCGGATACGCGGGCAGCTTCGAGGATACACTCGACATGCCACGCCTGGGCGAAACCCGGTGCCGCGCGACCGTTGCCCCGAATCGCCTCAACCATGCGATGCATGGAAATCGCCATAGGGTGAGAGGCCGACGGATGAACGTCCGGCCCGATAGTGATCTCGGCCGGCCGCATCAAGCGTTCGGGTATTGCGACAGGCTCGACGGATCTGTCGCCGATCCTACCGGCCAGCAAACTTGTACCGGGGCTGGTGGGAAAGCTCGGGTCGCCGGCGGTGATGCGCCCCTTGCTGCCGAATATATCAACATTCCAGCCGCGTCCGACAGGCGCGCTCCAGGACACCTGCAACTGCATTGTCATGCCGCTGACAAATCGTAGAATCATGTTCGCGAAGTCATTGGTTTCGGGGCGCACGATGCTGCCATCCGGGAAGCGCCATTCGCCCAGCAACTGTGTATCGTCAGCGACGACCGCGTCCACCTCGCCGAACAGGTGGACCAGATAATGCAAGGCGTGGCTACCGAGATTGCGCATGGCCGAAACACCCAATCCGGCTTCTGCGAACCAATTATAGGGAAATTGCGGGTGTGGCTGATTGAATAGCGAGAGGTTGAAGAAGCAACTGCCGCCGAACGGCCGGCCGAGGAAATCGCCGTCGATCATTTCTTTGGCAAGCCGAAGTGCGGGAACCCATTGTGAAAACGCGTCAACCACCGCTACTTTGCCACTTTCGCGCCAGGCGGCATGGAGCGTCCGCGCCTGCTCCAGATTGGCTGCGAACGGTATGGCATTGTAGACGTTTTTGCCGTGTTGGAGGGCCGAAAGCACCATATCATAGCGTATGCTGGGCCGTGTGCCGCAGTCGATAATATCGATGTCCGGCTCGGCCACCATTGTTTGCGCATTCCAGTAGGGACGGGCAATATCGAAGCGCTTCGCAGCAGCCTCCGCGGTCTCCTGGCGTGAGGTGCAGATGCCCACGACTTCGACACCTGGCACCGCACGCCATGCGGGAAGATGCGCGAATGCGCCCCAGTTTGCGCTTATGATCCCGACACGCAACGTCATCGCCGATGCCTTCTCCGGAGGGATGAATTCATTGAAATGTCAGATGCGGCGTGAGCGCATAGGATGCGTCACCCGCATCGCGCCGGCTTGGCACATGTTTGGCTGGAGCCATGTCCTCCGTCAGGCGGCGTATTTCCTGAAACTCGTGAACGTAGCGGCGTCGCCTGATCACCCAGTGCCCCTCGTGGCGAACCCACTCGTCTAGGTAGCGCCCGTGGCTCTGCAGCGTCAGCAGACCGCTTTCGGCTTCGATTCGCAGCAGTGCCATGATGTAGGCTTCGCTTGCCGCTGCATCGCCCGCGCCAGTGGCGCAGATATTGGTGATGTTATGCAAATGACGCGTGGCGCCGCGGTGCCGTTCCCACATCCAATCAATAAAAGCAGTGCCGGAGCCCTGGAAATGGCCATCGCATTCCACCTCCGCCTCGGGATGGAACACCGATAGGGCGAGTGGCCGGTCCATGCGATCCACACCGCGGCAATAGCGGTGCAGCATTTCCGCCAATTCCAGTTGCAGCGACACCAGATTCACCTCCCCCTACGCGCGGCGTGGATCAACTACGGTTCTGACGGGCGCGGCGGGATTTGACATTGCTTCCAATGCGCCGGCCACCCCGTTCAAGCCGATATGGCCGCCCAGCCAAGGCGTGATATCGATCGCCCCATCCGCGATGGAGCGCAGGGCAAGCTCCATGTCCTGCTGTTCCTCGCCCGCCGCGAACATGATGGTCAGCCGCTTGTTCTGCGCGCTGAATACCAGAAGCTCCTCAGGCTGCATACAATAGCCGCCCATGACAATGCGTGCGCCAAAGCCGACGGCGCCGATGATTTGCTTCAGGAGGCCCGGAACGCCAGCGCATTCATAGATCAAACTGGCGCGGCGCATGCCGAGCCCTTGAATCGGTGCGTAAGGCGAGAGTTCACGCGGATCGATTGCGATATCGGCGCCCATTTTTATGGCGATGGCGCGTCGTTCCGAACCAAAATCGGCGGCGATTATCGGCCCAACTTGCATCAATTTAAGTCCCGCGATGACGCCAAGGCCGATAGCGCCGCAGCCGACAACCAGCACCACATCGTCTTTGGTCGGCGCCCCGCGGCGTGCATGTTCCAACCCGACGGCGAGCGGTTCGGTCATTGCGGCACGGTCGTCGTCGAGCCCGGCAGGAACTTCGATAATGAAATCCTCGTCGAGCAACATGTACTCGCCAAACCCGCCGGGACATTCGTTATGATAGCCGATCACACGGTGGGCGCCCGATTGCCGCATGAGCGGCGCCGAGGTAACGCGTCGGCCCGGTGTGATCGGCCGGCGGCTGCCGGGCCCGTAATCGACCACCTCGCCGACATATTCATGGCCGGGCACGAAGAGCTTGCCGAGATCTATACCGGCATAGGGTCCGCCATATTCCCGTGACAGGGACACCATCTTCTCGCCCGCATGGAGAAAATGGACATCGCTCGCGCATAGGCCGCAGGCGTGGGTGCGCACAAGAGCCTGGCCTTTGCCGGGCACCGGATCTGGCACTTCGCCGACTTCGATATGTCCGCCTAAATAATATGCTGCTTGCACGAGACCTTCTCCAGACGGAGACTAGCCAAGGACTCTTCTTTAATCGGAAGAAATCCCTTACCCTCCCCGTAGTATCGATACCCTCAACATGGTCAAAAGTTTCTAGCTTCTTTTTTTCAAAAGCGAAGTTCTTCGTCAGAAGCTCAAGTCTTTCTCAAAATATTCCCAGTCGCCGCATCAATCGCCAAAACCCGCGCGCGTCGCGCCGCGGCGGAGCTCAGCGCGTATCCCGCTTCCTCGTCCTGTAGCCCCCAATTATGTACCGGCCCATATGGCAACCGGGCCAGGCCGACGTCGGCCACGTGATCCGGTGATGCGAGTCCGTCCGGGACGGGCAGGCCCTTGCTCGCCAGGAGGGCTCGGAAGGCCGGCGTATCCGTACGGCCCAGGATAAGATTGAGAACATCGACATTGTAAGGCTTGAGCTCAGCCCACAGCCCTTCGCCGAAGCACAGGTCGAACGCCTTCGTCGCGGAATAGATGGCGAGCGCGCTTGCGCCGCCATAACAGGCGCCCGAGCCCACCAGGATAATGCCGCCGTGGCCGCGTTGACGCATACTGCCACCAAAATGGTAGCAGGCGCGCATCGTCGTCAGCACATTGCGCGCGACAAGTTCGTTCCAATTTGCGATAGCTTTATCTAGAAAATGCGCGCCATTCGGATCGGCGCCGGCATTGTTAATGA
>DATJOH010000249.1:0-2527 GCA_035507235.1 Acetobacteraceae bacterium | reverse complement strand
CGTGCGTCAATTGGCCGGGTGGGCCGAAGCAGAAGGCAAGCAGTTCTTTTTTGAAAAAAAGAACTTTTTTCTGTTACGGCCGGCACCTGATTCCACCTGCTTGAACTAGCTGTCCGATGCCACTGATAAAAGTCTTTTGCTTCTTTTCTTCAGAAAAGAAGTCCTTTCTTGCCTGTTCTCCTTTTCGCCCTACCGGGGCAGCTACGAGAAAAAGTAGATTCTTGGTCCTTCTACCACGCTGCACGTTTCCGATCGCCCGCCGGGCGCACTGTCGGCAGGGAGGAAGAAAGCCCGCCATCCACGGCGAGCGCTTGGCCATTCACGTAGCTCGCCGCCGGGGAGGCGAGAAACAGCGCGACGCTGGCGATTTCCGCCGGTTCGCCGCCGCGCAGCATCGGGTTGATCTGGCCGATCCTGCCTTCCTTGCCGGCGGCTCGCGCCGCGACATAGGCGGGCTTTGTCATGCCGGTTTCGATGAGGCCGGGGCAGATTGCGTTCACCCGTACGTTGGTACCGGCAAGTTGCTGCGCAGCGGTTTGAACGAGGTTGATGACACCTGCCTTGGAAGCGGAATAATTTGCCGGCCCCGCGCCGGACCGCAGGCCGGCAACGGAAGCGGTGCAAATAATCGCGCCGCCGCCGCGCTCGGCGATCTCGGGGCCGGCGTGCTTCACGGCGAGAAATGGGCCAATCAGGTTTACACGCAGGGTTTCCAGCCAGATTTCCGCCGTCGCATCGAAGAAACCGCCGGCGACGCCGCCGGTGATGCCCGCATTGGCGAAGAAGATGTCGAGGCCACCGAATTCTTCTACGGCGCGCGCGACCAGGGATGCGACATCGGCTTCGCGGCCGGCGTCCGCGGTGACGGCAATGGCGGTGCCCCCGGCTTCGCCGATCGTCGTGACCGTTTCGGTGAGCGCCGGCGACAGATCGGCGGCAATGACGGTGGCGCCTTCACGGGCGAACAGAGCAGCGCTGGCGCGGCCGATGCCGGAGGCGGCGCCGGTGATGATGGCGATCTTGCCCTGCAGCATGCCGCTCATATCGTCACCCCGCCATCCACGACGATGGTCTGGCCGGTGAGGTAAGCGGCGGCGTCGGAAGCGAGAAACACCGCCGCGCCGGCGAGATCGCCGGGGTCGCCGAGGCGGCGCAGCGGCGTTGCGCGCGTTGCCGCCTGTTCCGCTTTCGGGTCTTCCCACAAGGCACGGGCGAAATCGGTGCGGATAAGGCCGGGCGCGATCGCGTTGATGCGCACATTATGCGGCCCGATCTCCACGGCGTAATTACGCACCAGTTGCAGATCGGCGGCTTTGGAAATGTTGTAGGCGCCGATGGTCGGCGAGCCGCGCAAGCCGCCGATCGAGGAAATGACGATGATGGAGCCGTTGCGGCGTTCCACCATTTCCGGCAACACCAGCTGGATCAGCCAGTGGTTCGAAATGATGTTGTTGTCCAATATCTTGCGGAATTGCTCGTCTGATATGCCGTTCATTGAGCCGTAATATGGATTGCTCGCGGCGTTGCAGACCAGCACATCCACTTTGCCGAATGAGTCGCGGGTGGCGGCGATCAGGGCGGTGAGCGCATCCTTCGAAGAAATGTTCGCGGGGAACGAGATGGCGCGCTGATCGCCGTGCCGCGCATTGATGGCGTCGGCGACGGCCTGGCACGCGTCGGCCTTGCGACTGGAAACGACAACGCGGGCGCCTTGTGCGGCACAGCCTTCGGCGATGGCGCGGCCGATACCGCGCGACGATCCGGTGATGACGGCGACTTTCCCCGTCAGGTCGAACAAGGACATTTCTTGGTGTCTCCTCCGAGCGCGCCTGGGTGGTACCGGAGAACCAGCCTGCCGTAAACGTCAGGGGCCACGGTGGCGCCGGTGCTTGCCGGTTTGCGTAGCGTACTGGCGTGTTTTGCCACGAATCCTGTTGTGCGGGAGGGGCAGGGGCCTTAGCTTCCGGCTTCAGGGAGCGAAACACATGAACGACCTGATCGCTGTTGTCACGGGCGCCAGTCGGGGCGCCGGCGCCGGCATTGCCCGCGCCCTCGGCGCACACGGCGCGACGGTTTATGTCACCGGGCGAACGGAAACATCGGGCGAGGCGCCGTTACCCGGCACGATTTACGAAACCGCGGCGGCGGTGACCAAGGCAGGCGGGCGCGGCATTCCGGTGCGCGTGGATCATGCGAAGGATGACGAGATCGCGGCGCTGTTCGAGCGTGTCGGCAGTGAATCCGGGCGGCTCGACATCCTTGTGAACAATGCGGCGACGATTCATGACGATCTGATCGTCCCCACACCGTTCTGGGAACGTAGCCGCGCCCTCGCCGATATTCTGGATGTCGGGTTGCGGTGCCATTATATCGCCACGTACCATGCCGCGCCGTTGCTGCTGCTGCGTCCGGGGGGGCTGGTGGCATTCACGTCCTCGTTCGGCGCGGTCTGCTATATGCATGGCCCGGCCTACGGTGCGCAAAAAGCCGGGGTCGATAAGTTTGCCGCCGATATGGCCGTGGATTT
>DATJOH010000248.1:0-3661 GCA_035507235.1 Acetobacteraceae bacterium | reverse complement strand
AAGGAAGGCAAGCAGTTCTTTTTTGAAAAAAAGAACCAAAAAACTTTTATCCGTTACGGGCAGCACAGAGGCCGCCGATTTGGACTGGCTGCTGGACGCCATTGATAAAAGTCTTTTGCTTCTTTTCTTCAGAAAAGAAGTGCTTTCCTGCCTGTTCTCCGTTTCGCCCTGCCTGGGCTTGCGCTGGCGGGCCGCCTCCGCCATGGTCCCCACGTCCGCACGACCCAACGCGGGAGAGCAGCAGGCGCACGACGCTTGCCGCCGAAGGCGCAACCGGCCCCCGGAAACGCTCAGGCACCCAGGACCGCGCAGGGGGTCAGGACCTCTGGAAAGCCGGCGGGCGACCGCCGCACCGACGGAGTAAGGGCATTTCCGCCCGAATCTCTCAGGTTCCGCGACAGAGGGGGGTCAGATTGGCCGGGCAACCGGCGCTGACCCACCGCGCGGAGTGCATCACCTGTCAGACCGTACGACACCGCTTCATGAGCTGAATGCACGCCTCGGCGCACGTTTCGTCGCGTTCGCCGGGTGGTCCATGCCGGTGCAGTTTGCCGGCGCGCTGGCCGAGCACCGCGCCGCCCGCACGGCGGCCGCTTTGTTTGACGTTTCCCACATGGGTCAGGTGCGGGTGGCCGGTGCCGACGCCGCGGCCGCGCTCGAGACGCTGGTGCCGGGCGATATCGCCGGCCTGGCGCCGGGGCGGCAGCGCTACACCATGTTGCTGAACAGCGCGGGCGGCATCCTGGACGACATCATGGTCGCCAATTGCGGCGATTTTTTCCTGGTTGTCGTCAATGCCGCGCGGGCCGAGGCCGATATCGCCTTGTTGCGCAGCCGCGTGCCGTCGCTCGAGGTGCTGGCGGGGCGCGCCCTGATCGCCCTGCAGGGGCCAGAGGCGGTAAAAGCGCTGGCGCGGTTCGCCCCCGCGGTGGCGGCGCTGCCGTTCATGGCGGTGGCGACGGCGCGCATTGCCGGGGCTGACTGCTGGATCAGCCGCTCCGGCT
Organism: Acetobacteraceae bacterium; assembly: GCA_035507235.1. Lineage (GTDB taxonomy): Bacteria > Pseudomonadota > Alphaproteobacteria > Acetobacterales > Acetobacteraceae > CAJCIS01. The sequence goes on along the minus strand of DATJOH010000248.1, from coordinate 2,657 downwards.
ACACGGGCGAGGATGGGTTTGAAATCTCCGTACCCGCCACCGCGGCGCCCGCAGTGGCGGAGCTTCTGCTGGCCGCGCCGGAGGTGGCCCCCGCGGGCCTGGCAGCGCGCGACACGCTGAGGCTGGAAGCCGGTTTGTGCTTGTACGGTAACGACATCGATGAAACGACCACGCCCGTGGAGGCGGGGCTTGCCTGGACGATTGGCAAGCGTCGCCGCCAGGCGCTCGATTTTCCGGGTGGCGCGGTGATCGGCACGCAGCTTGCCAACGGCGCGGCGCGCCGGCGGGTCGGCTTGCGGCCGGAGGGCAAGGCGCCGGCCCGCGCCGGCACCGAAATCCTGGATGCGTGCGGCGGCAACGCCGGTGCGGTCACCAGTGGCGGCTTTGCGCCAACGCTGGGATCGCCGGTTTCCATGGGCTACGTTCGCGCCGATCTGGCGGCCGATTCCACGGAACTCGGTCTGCTGATCCGGGGGCAGCGCCATCCGGCCCGGGTCGCGCCGATGCCCTTCGTTCCACATCGTTTCGCTCGCTAGAGGATCCCATGGCCGAGACCCGCTATACCAGCGACCATGAATGGGTGCGCCTGGAAGAAGATGGCACACTGACCATCGGCATTACCGACCACGCGCAGGAAGCGCTCGGCGACATCGTGTTCGTCGAATTGCCTGTCGCGGACCGGGAAGTCGCCGAGGGCGAATCCTGCGCCACGGTGGAAAGCACCAAGGCGGCGAGCGACGTGTTCGCGCCGCTTGCCGGGCGCATCGCCGAAGTGAACGAGGCGATCGTTGAGGACCCCGGCCTGATCAACCGTGACCCGCAGGGCGAAGGCTGGTTCTGGCGCATGGAGCCGGACGATGACGACAAATTCGAAAGCCTGATGGACGAGGAAGCCTATCAGGCCCTGCTGGAGACGTTATGATACAGGAATGGGTGGAGTTCGGCGCGCTGTGCGATGGCGATCGTTTTGCCGATCGCCACATCGGCCCGCGCGAGCGTGATATCGCCGACATGCTGCGCACAGTCGGCGCCGCCTCGCTCGACGATCTCGCCGCCCGCACCGTGCCGGGCGCCATACGGCTGCTGCGGGATCTCGCTTTGCCGCAGCCGGTCGATGAAGCCGGCATACTTGGCGAATTGCGCGCCATCGCGGACCGCAATGAGCTGAAGAAATCGCTGATCGGTTGCGGCTATCACGGCACACACATGCCGCCGGTCATCCAGCGCAATATTTTCGAGAATCCCGGCTGGTATACCGCGTACACCCCCTATCAGGCGGAGATTTCCCAAGGGCGCCTGGAAGCCTTGCTGAACTTCCAGACCATGGTCGCCGATCTGACCGGCCTGCCGGTGGCCAATGCCTCGCTGCTGGACGAGGGCACGGCCGTTGCGGAAGCGGTTGCAATGGCCCGTGTCGTTGCCAAGGCAAAAAGCCAGGTCGTCGCGGTGGCCTCCGACCTGCATCCGCAATCGCGCGCGGTGCTGCACACCCGCGCCCGCCCGCTGGGCTGGCAGGTGGTGGAGGTGAAGGCGGGCGATGCCGGCGCCATCGCCACGGCGCGCCCGTTTGCCGTGGTGCTGCAATATCCCGGCACCACCGGTGCGGTGCGCGATCTCGGCGCGGAAATCGACTCCGCCCACGCCTGCCAGGCGCTCGCGATTGTCGCCGCCGACCCGCTTTCGCTCGTCCTGCTGAAGCCGCCGGGTGAAATGGGCGCCGACGTGGTTGTCGGCAGCGCGCAACGTTTCGGCGTGCCGATGGGATTTGGCGGGCCGCACGCCGCCTTCTTCGCGACCCGCGATGCGTTCAAGCGCCATATGCCGGGTCGCCTGGTCGGCGTCAGCCAGGATGCCGCCGGCGCGCCGGCCTTGCGCCTGGCACTGCAGACGCGTGAGCAGCATATCCGCCGCGAAAAGGCGACGAGCAATATTTGCACCGCGCAGGTGCTGCTGGCGGTGATCGCCGGGTTTTATGCCGCCTGGCATGGTCCGGCGGGCCTCGCCCGCATCGCGCGCAAAACCCATGTTGCCGCGCGCCTGCTGGCCGGCGCTGCGGTGAACGCGGGATACCGTCTGCGCCACACGCAATTCTTTGATACGGTAGCGTTCGATGCACCGGATGCCGCCGCGTTGCTGGGGAAAGCGCGTGCCGCCGGCTATAATCTGCGCGACATTGGCGACGGCGCTGTCGGCATCTCACTCGACGAAACGGTGACGCCCGAGGACGTCGAAAAACTCGCGGCCATTGTCGGCGGCGGCATTGCGTCCGGTGCCGGCGAAATACCGGTGGCGCTACGCCGCACCAGCCCGTATCTGCGCCATGAGGCATTCAACGCCTATCATTCCGAACACGCCATGCTGCGCTACATGAAGCGGCTGGAGGATCGCGATCTGGCCCTGAATCGCGGCATGATTCCGCTCGGCTCCTGCACCATGAAGCTGAATGCCGCCGCCGAAATGATACCGGTGAGTTTTCCCGGTTTCGCTGACATGCATCCGTTTGCGCCGCCGGAGCAGACGCGGGGCTACGCCGTTCTGATCCGGAGCCTCGAAAAATTCCTGGCCGACGCTACCGGTTTCTCCGCCGTCAGCCTGCAGCCCAACGCCGGCAGCCAGGGCGAGTATGCCGGTCTGCTCGCCATACGCGCTTACCAGGC
>DATJOH010000247.1:0-8891 GCA_035507235.1 Acetobacteraceae bacterium | reverse complement strand
TGGCGGGCGGCGTGACCGTGTAGCCCGCATCGCGAAGAGCATTCAGGGTGTTGAAGAGGGATTCGAAGACGGCGAGATAGGCGGCCGTGCCCGCATTGCCCGCGTTTGGCGGAAAACAGAACAGAACGACGGCAATCTTGCGATCCGCCCGGCGCGCGCGCCGCAGTGCGATCAGGCGTGCAACACGGCGCGCGAGCATCGCCACGCGTTCCGGGTGAGCTGCCATGAGATGGCGGGTTTCGCCGACGCCGCCAGCTCGGCCGCCGAAGGTGATCGGGCCGGTGGCGCCATCCAGTTCCGGAAGCGCGACCATCATGGTGGCTTCAACGGGTGTCAGGCCGCGTGCATCGGCCTCCCATTGCGTGAGCGTTTGAAATTCCAGAGGATGCGCCGCGACGTAGGGCACGTCGAGGCGCGCGAGCATGTCCTCGGCGGCATGCGCATCGCTATAGGCCGGGCCGCCAACGAGCGAAAATCCGGTCAGCGAAACGATGGCATCCACGGTTGGCGCGCCGTCGCGCAGAAAATAGCATTCGATGGCTTCCCGCGCGTCGAGCCCGCTGGCGAAGGCCGGCACCACATTCAGGCCACGTGCGTGCAGTGCGGCGATCACGCCATCGTAATGGCCGGCATTGCCGGCGAGAACATAGCTGCGCAGAATGAGCAAGCCCACCGTGCCCGCGGTGCCGTCATGCGGCAGGGCGGAGCGCTGCGCGAACAGGCGCGGCGTGACGGCGGGATGATAAAGCCCGACTTCAGGATATTGAATTGGCGGCGCCACGCGCGGCAGGCCCGCGGCGCCGCGCGCGCCGGCCGCGTACCGCGTGACCAGCAGGCGGAGCAGGGCGGCAAAATTCTCGGGCGAGCCCGCCAGCCAATATTGCAGGGCGAGGAAATAGACCCGCATATCCTGCGCGGTACCAGGAATGAAGCGCAACAGGCGGGGCAATTGTTTCAGCATGCGCAGTTGGCCGCGCCCGCTGTTCGTCGCGCCGCCGCGCTGGCCGCGCAGGCGCTTGAGCAGGGCACCCATGCCGGAAGCCGGCGCAGACATGTCGAATTTGCCGACTCGCGTCAGGCGCACCACCTCTCCGGCGGAGAGCGCGCACAGCATGGCGTCGCAATCGTTACGCCGCGCCTGCAGGGCGGGCAGCACGGCGCGTATGTGGTCGTCGAGAAACAGCATGGTGGCAATAACGATGTCGGCGGCCGCTATGTCCGCGAGGCATTCCGCCGGCGCCGTACTGCCCTGGCCCCACTCGTCCGCACAATGCAATGAAAGCGCGAATCCCGGATTGTCGCCGCCGATCATCGCGGCGGCGGTCGCGAGCGCGGGCGCCATGTGGCTGTCCATGGTTACCACCACCACCCGCACGGGCGCGGCGCTACCGGGCGTAATGCGCTTTGGCATCATATAACGTTTCAAGCGTGATGGTGGCGATGCCACGTTCGGCGGCAAAGGTTTCGGTATTGCGGCGCGCCTTGCCGCGCACGAAGAACGGAATGCGACCAAGCGCCTTCTCCGCGTCGGCTTCCCATCCCGGCCCTGCGGCTTGCGCCGCCGGTGATGGCGCCGCGGTGCCAAGATGGGAGGCGGCGGCTTCCGGATGGAACTCGAAATCATGCCGGAACATGCCGAGCAGATGCTCCTCGAGCCCCATCATTAGCGGCGCCACCCAGGTGTCGAATATTACATTCGCGCCTTCGAATCCCATTTGTGGTGCATAGCGGGCGGGGAAATCCTGCACATGCACCGGGGCGGAAATCACCGCGCAGGGAATGCGCAGCCGTTTCGCGACATGGCGTTCCATCTGCGTGCCGAGCACGAGATCGGGCGAGGCCGCGGCGATCGCCTGTTCAACCTCGAGATAATCGTCGGTGATGAGCGCTGCCACGCCGTGCCGCGCGGCGGCGGCGCGCGTCTCGCGGGCGAATTCACGGCTGTAGGTGCCGAGGCCAACCACGGAAAAGTCAAGTTCGGCACTCGCAATATCGGCCGCGGCGATGGCGTGGGTTGCGTCGCCAAACACGAACACCCGCTTGCCGGTAAGATAGGTGGCATCAACCGACCGGGAGAACCAGGGAAGCCGGCTCGCCGCCGCGTCCTCGGCCTGTGCGGCGTCGGCACCGGCGAGTGCCGCGATTTCTGCAACGAACCGGCGCGTGGCAGCCACGCCGATCGGCACGGTCGCGACAATTTTCTGGCCGAAGCGCCGCGCGAGGAATTGCGCAGCCACGCCGCCGACCTCCGGGTAGAGCACGATGTTGGCGTCGGCATCGCCAAGGCGGGAGAGGTCGGCGACCGAGGCACCGAGCGGGGCCACAACGTTCACGGTGACGCCGAGAGACGCCAGCAATGACGTTATTTCACGCACATCGTCGCGGTTGCGAAACCCGAGCGAGGTGGGGCCAAGCAGATTTACGCGGAACGGTTGGTTGGCCGAACGTGGCGCCGGGTCGCGGACGAAGGTCCGCACGAGCTGATAAAACGTTTCCGCGGCGCCCCAGTTTTCCTTCTTCTGATAAGCCGGCAATTCCAACGGCACGACCGGAATAGGCAGGTCGAGCGCGCGCGCCAGGCCACCGGGATTGTCCTGCAGCAATTCGGCGGTGCAGGAGGCGCCGACAAGTATGGCCGACGGGCGGTACCGATCATACGCCGTTTGCACCGCGCCTTTGAACAGTTCCGCGGTATCGCCGCCGAGATCGCGGGCCTGGAATGTGGTATAGGTCACCGGGGGACGGGTGTCGCGCCGTTCTATCATCGTAAAGAGCAGATCGGCGTAGGTGTCGCCCTGTGGCGCGTGCAGCACGAAATGCACGTCGCGCAAGCTGGCGGCGACGCGCATGGCGCCGACATGGGGTGGCCCCTCATAGGTCCAGAGGGTCAACTGCATGCCGGAAATTCCCGAGCTGCCATCATCAAACCGCGAGCCGGCGGCGGCGATCGAGCGGTCGGGCAAGAAGTGCCGTCAGATCGGCGGCCTGCTCATAACCCTGGATTGGCGTGAACAGCAGTTCGATCGACCATTTCGTCGTGAGGCCCAGCGCCTCCAGGGGATTCGCAAGGCCGAGACCGCAGATCGTAAGATCGGGCGCGGCGGCGCGGCAGCGATCCAGTTGCGCCTCCACGTCCTGGCCCTCGACAATGCGCGTCTCCGCGGGCAGCAATTGCAATTCGGCGGCAAGATGGGCGCGATGCAGATAGGGCGTGCCGACTTCCACCGCCGACATGTGCAACTCGCGCGCCGCGAACCGGGCAAGCGGAATTTCCAGTTGCGAGTCGGGAAAGAAGAAAATGCGGCGTCCGGCCAGGGATGCGCCGGCGCGGCTGACCGCCTGACGGGCGCGCGATTCGGGCAGGGCGGTTACGGTTTCGAAGTGATCGCGCGGCACGCCGAATTCGGTGGCCGCGGCGCGCAGCCATAGGTGCGTGCCCTCCACCCCGATTGGAAACGGCGCCGGCAAAACCTTCGCGCCACGCGCCGTGAGGTGACGCGCGGTCCCCGCCAGAAACGGTTGCGCCAGCAGAACGCGCGTCTCCGGGCCGATCGCCGGCAGTTCGGCGCTCCGCCGCGGTGGCAGGAATGCTACATTGTCGATGCCGAGGGCGGCGAAATAGGCGCGGAATTGGTCCTCCACCGATTCGGCAAGCGCACCGGCAATCAGCAGCGCCGGCCCGGTATCTGCTGGTGCCTGCGGCAGGATGGGCACAAGGGCGGCTAGCGCCGCGTCCTCGCCCTCCGTGAAGGTGGTTTCGATGCCGCTGCCGGAGTAGCTCAAAACCCGCACCGCTGGCAGCAGGCGCTGTGAAAGGCGCTGTGCCGCGCGACAAAGATCGAGTTTTATCACCTCGGATGGGCAGGATCCGACCAGGAAAAGCAGCTTGATGTCCGGCCGGCGTTCGACGAGGCGCGTGACGACGCGGTCGAGTTCGTCGTTGAGGTCGGCAAGCCCGGCCAGATCGCGTTCTTCCAGGATTGCCGTGGCAAAACGCGGTTCGGCGAAAATCATGACGCCGGCGGCCGATTGAATGAGGTGCGCGCAGGTGCGCGAGCCGACTACCAGAAAGAAGGCGTCCTGCATCTTGCGATGCAGCCATACGATACCGGTGAGGCCGCAAAATACCGAGCGCTGTCCGCGTTCCTTGGCGATCGGCGGGTTGCCGCAGCCCGCCGGCTCAGCCATGGCGGTCGCGGCAAGAAATGTCACGTCAGCCACTCCGCGCCGGCATGCGTGCGAACCGGGAGCGCCTCTCGCCGCGCGGCACGCAGCTTGAGCACGAATTGCGTCGCATTCACCGCGTAGGCAAGGTAGGCCGCGAGTGCCAGCAGCATCTGATCACGCGGCGCGACGGCGCCGGAGAACAGCGCCGCGAGATACGCGCTGTGCAGGCCTAGCACCAGGATGCTGAACACATCCTCCCAGAAGAAGGCCGGCGCAAACAGGTAGCGCCCGAACACCGATTTTTCCCAGACCGCGCCGGTGATCATGATGCTGTAGAGCACACCGGTCTTCACCACGACGCTGGCGGCGGCGGCGGTGTAGCCGTCCCCGGTCAGCATGAAGCGGGTGACAAAGCCGAGGCTGATGAGAAACACGAGAAACTGCAGCGGCGCCAGAATTGCCTGCACCATTGTCCAGGGCGAGGCATCGCGCCGCCGCCGCTCGTCCGCTGTATAGAGGGCTTGACGCTGCCGCTTGCGGCTCTGGTGCGGCGCGGAACGGCCGCTCGCCGCCCCCCAGGGGCAGGCATCAACGGCACTCAGCCAATGGTTCAAGGCCTGATTAATCATCGCGGCTTGACACCTCCCCGTTATAGCAGTCGGCTTCTGGCAAGGATGCGCGACAGCTCCGTTGGGAAGGGACGCTAGGCCGCCGCCAAACGACCTGTCAAGCAAATCGAACGTCAATCAGAGTTGACATACCGCACGACGAGGCGTGAAGTGCGAAAGCCGCGGGAGGGAGGAATGGCGACAATCCTGGCACGGGCAGAGCGTGTTGGTTGGCGATGGGGCGATGATGAAGTCGCGCAAGCTTCGCACCGCCACGTCGCGCTCGCGCGAACCATAGAAACGGAGATCGTGCCGCGGTTGCTGCTCGGGCGCGCACCGCAATCCTTGGCACAGGACGGCGCACTGCCGCCGCTGCTGACGCAAGAGGTGTTGAACCTGGCGACCTTATCGCTCGGTCGTGACGAGGAGATCGTCAATTGCGCCATCCGCGACGCGGCGCAGCGGCGCACGCTGGAAGCCGTGTGCCTCGAACTGCTGGCGCCCGCTGCGCGGCATTTGGGCGATTTGTGGTCGGAGGATTTGTGCAGTTTCGCCGAGGTGACGATCGGCATGGTTCGGCTGCATAACGGCCTGCGCCTGCTTGGCGCGGCGGCGCGGCCGGGGGCGAGGGTGCTGCGGCGGCACCGTATCTTATTGGCGCCGGCGCCCGGTGAGCAGCATTTTTTCGGCCTTGCCATGCTGGCCGTGTTCTTCCGCCAGTCGGGATGGGCGGTAACCTTGCTGCCGGATGGCGGCGAACTCGCAGTGCGGGATGCGCTGCGCCGGTGCTGGTTCGGCATTCTCGGCATATCGCTCGGCAGCGAACGCAATTACGCGCCGGTTGCCGCCATGCTGCCGCGGTTGCGCGAAAATTCCCGCAATGCCGCGGTCTCCGTCATGGTGGGCGGACCGACGCTGATCCCGCACCCGGAAATCGTGGGCCAAATGGGCGCGGACGGCACGGCGGCGGACGGCCTGCAGGCAGCCTTGATTGCGGAAAATCTGCTTGCGGCGCAAGGCGGCCACGGGTGACCACACACGCCAATTGGTTGCTGGACCGGTTAGAATGGTTGATCGAGGGAAGGGAGCGCTCGCTGTTTGGAAATGTTTGGAACGTGAAGGCATTTTTCGCTCCCAAGACGACACTCGGCAGCCTGGACGCGGAGGCGGCCAGCGCGCTGATTGAGACGGTTGCCGACGTTGCTCTCATCATCGACGCCCACGGCGTGATACGCGACCGCGCTTTTCAGTCCGAGGAACTGGCGGCGGAATTGGAGGGCGGCAAGGACTGGATCGGCCGGCGGTGGATCGATACCGTGACGATCGAAAGCCAGGCGAAGGTGACGGCGCTGCTCAATGACGCGGCGGATTCGGCGCCGTCGCGGCAGCGTCACATCAATCATCCGTCGGTCACCGGCGTGGATGTGCCGGTGCTGTACTCCACGACCCGGCTGGGCCGCACCCGCAACGTGGTCGCCTGTGGTCGAGATTTGCGTATCGTTTCCACGCTGCAGCGGCGGCTTCTGGATGCGCAACAATCCATGGAGCGCGACTACACACGGTTGCGCCAGGTGGAAACGCGCTACCGCCTGCTGTTTCAAATGTCGCCCGACCCCGTGCTGATCGTCGATGCGCTGACACAAAAGATCGTGGAGGCCAACCGGGCGGCGACCCGCATGCTGGAATCGCGTGGCCTGCGCTTGACGTCGCGCGGCGTCACCGAAATTTTCACCGCCGAGAGCCAGTTGGCGATACAGGCGCTGCTGGCCGGCATGCGGGTTTCCCCGCGCGGCGAGGAGGTGCGGGCCGAGCTGGCAGGTCAGGGCGGGGACGTTCGCGTCTCGGCGGCTTTGTTCCGCCAGGAGGAGGCGAATTTCTACCTGGTCCGGCTGGCGGCGGCGGAGAAAACGCCGGCCGGCGATGCCGCGCACACGCCGCAGGCGCTGTTCGCGCGCCTCGCCGCCAAATCGGCCGACGGCATCGTGGTGACCGACGGCGCGGGGGTGACCCAGGTGGCCAACCCGGCATTCCTGGAAATGGCCGAACTCGCGACGGTGGAGCAGGCGCGCGGCGAGCGGCTGGATCGCTGGATGGGACGGCTGGGAATCGATCTGGACATCCTGCTCGGCAATTTGCGGCAACGCGGCAACGTGCGGCTGTACGCGACCAAATTGCGCGGCGAATTCGGCGCCGAAATGGATGTCGAGGTTTCCGCCGCATCCCTGGGCGAGGGCGATGCGGACGGTTTCGGTTTCACCATCCGCGATGTCGGGCGGCGGCCAGGGTCCGAGCGAAAGCCGGTGCTGGAACTGCCGCGCTCGGTTGAACAATTGAGCGAACTGATCGGCCGCGTCTCGCTCAAGGAGCTGGTGCGCGAATCGACCGACATGATCGAGCGATTATGTATCGAGGCGGCCTTGGAGGTGACCAGCGACAATCGCGCCAGTGCGGCGGAAATGCTGGGGCTCAGCCGGCAGAGCCTGTATGTGAAGTTGCGGCGCTACGGCCTCGGCGATCTCGATGAGGCCAAGGAATGAGCGGCGGGGTAAGCGCGGCGCGGCCGGATATCGCGGCGGTGGCAACGTTGCTCAAGCCGATCACCTGGTTCGCGCCGATGTGGGCGTTTGCCTGCGGGGTGGTATCGGCGTGGCAGCCGGCCGCGCCGCACGCGGCACAGATTGTTCTGGGCGTCGCCCTGGTGGGGCCGCTGGTGTGCGGCGCCGGCCAGGCGGCGAATGACTGGTACGACCGGCATGTGGACGCGATCAATGAGCCTGGGCGGCCGATCCCTTCCGGCCGCATTCCCGGACAATGGGGGCTTATCATTGCCCTCGCCTGGACCGCGGTTTCGCTCGCTGTTGCGGCTTCGATTGGAAAAATCTGCTTTGCCGCCGCGCTGGTCGGGCTCGCGCTCGGCTGGGCCTATAGCGCGCCGCCGCTGCGGCTGAAGCGCAATGGCTGGTTGGGCAACGCCGCCTGCGGGGCATGCTATGAAGGCCTGCCCTGGATTACCGGATGCACCATCCTGACAGGCGGCGTGCCGCCGGTGCCGGTGTTCGCGGCCGCGGCGCTGTATTCCCTCGGCGCGCACGGCATCATGACGCTGAACGATTTCAAGTCGGTGGAGGGCGACCGCGCCATGGGCGTGGGATCGTTGCCGGTACGGCTTGGAATCAAGCGGGCGGCGGTGGTGGCGTGCCTTATGATGGCGGTGCCGCAGGGCGTGGTAATGGTGCTGCTGTCCATATGGGGCAAGCCGGTGGCGGCGGCCCTGGTCGGCATGGTGCTGTTTGCGCAATTGCTGCTGATGCGGCGCATGTTGCAGAAGCCTCGCGATTTGGCCGCCTGGTACAATGGCACCGGAACCTCGCTCTATGTTTTGGGAATGATGGTATGCGCGGTCGCATTACGGCCATGAAAATCGGCGCGCCGGGAGGTTCGGATGCGCAGCTATGATGTCGCCGTCGTCGGCGGCGGTCCGGCGGGCGCAACCGCCGCGCGCGACCTGGCGGCCGCCGGCTTCGACACAGTGCTGCTCGACAAGGCGGGGCGTATCAAGCCGTGCGGCGGCGCCGTGCCGCCGCGCCTGCTGGAGGAATTCGACATTCCGGAGTCGCTGCTGTCCGCCAAGGTGCGTGGCGCGCGCATGATTTCGCCGGCCGCGCGGGAAGTGCATATGCCGATCGGTGGCTGGGTGGGCATGGTCGATCGCGAGGATTTTGACGAATTCCTGCGGCATCGCGCGGCGTGGGCCGGGACGGAGCGCCGCCAGGGATGTTTCGAGCATCTGGAGCGGGTGGGGAAGCTCGCAACGCTCACCTATCGCGGGCCGGAGGGCGACCGGCAGCGGATTGGCGCGCGCATGGTAATCGGCGCGGATGGCGCGCTCTCGCGTGTCAGGCGGCAATGCGTGCCGCAGGCCGGCAGCACCGGTTTCGTTTTTGCCTACCACGAAATCGTGACGGCACCATCGCATGGCCAGGCGAATTTTAATCCAGCCTGTTGCGACGTGGTGTACGATGCGGCCACTTCACCGGATTTCTATGCGTGGGTATTCCCGCACGGCGCCACGGCGAGTATCGGCACCGGCTCGGCCGCGAAAGGATTTCCGTTGCG
>DATJOH010000246.1:0-3172 GCA_035507235.1 Acetobacteraceae bacterium | reverse complement strand
AACCTCCAAACACCAAAACAAATGTAACTGCGCCAACGAGTACGGCAGGCACAAGTCTCAAATATTGATGAGAGACAGAGCCTGCAATTATAGCGGCCCAACCGCAATCAGCTCAGGTCCAACGTTCCGCCAAACTAGCGGTGCACCACACGCGAAAGCGCCCACGCCAAGGGGACTCCAAAAATTAAACCACCCTCGTTTCTTTGCCATCTTGGCGATCCTAAGGACTCTCCCCAAGATTCGTCGATAGGCTCCGCTCAAGAGCTTCCGATCCACAGCATTGTTCAGGGAAATACGAGGGTGGAGCGTTCCCGTCCTTTTCCCGTGGCGGCTGCCTGGTCCGGGGGCCTGAAGCCCAGCGGGGTCCAGGCGCAGCGCCCCTGGTCGCCAGAGGCCTCCCGGCAGTGCAGCACCACCTGCGGGCGCCGTTTGCTGTGAAAACGGAATAAAAGTTCTTTGCTTTTTTCTTTCAAGAAAGGAGGCTCTTTCCTTGCGGCACTTTCCGGCGGGCAGTGAACCTGCCCGCCGGCGGTGCGCTATCTGCGGCCGTAGCGGCGCAGGGCTTCGGCGGTGTACTGATCGGGGGTGATGGTGGTGCTGTTATAGATCGGCGCCTTGGGTTCCTGGTTGTGCATGCCCTGCAGCAAATAGCGGTGCTGGATCAGGTCGAGGAACTCATAGCCGTCGGCGCCCATCAGCGGCACTTCCGGCGCTTCCTGTGCCATGGCCAGCGCGGTGCGCCAGAGCTGGCCGCGGGCGTCGTAACGATCGGCGATCAGGATCTGCCAGCTATCCTCGTCGGCATAATCGGTGCGGCGGGAATAGATGTGGCGGAAGCCCTGTTTCAGCGTCGCCTCGATCACCCACACGCGGTGCAACTCGAACCGGATCAGGTTCGGATTGGCCGCGTCTTTCAGAACGATATCCGAATATTTATATTTCGGATTCTGAAATTCATACGTGTTGTAGGGGACGTAGATTTCCTTGCGCCCGACCAGTTTCCAGTCGTAGCGGTCGATGGCGCCATTGTACATGTCGTAATCGTCGACGGTTTCGAGGCCGTCGGTGTTCTGCACCGGGGTATCGTAATTGATTTCCGGCGCGCGGCGCACGCGGCGTTCGCCGGGATTGTAAGTCCAGGCTTCGCGCGGCTGCTCGAACGGGTCCTGATGGCTGATGACGAGGGTGAGCTGGCCGGCGATGCGCGGCGGTTCCAGCACTTCCTGCCAGAACATGCTGTCCCATTTTTCCGGATTGTTCAGGCCGGGGATGTTGTAGGCGAGCAGGATTTTTTCGTGCCAGCGTTCCAGCGTGTAGTCGCCGGTGGGAGTGGTAAGCGCGTTGGACACGGTGCGGTCGATGCCGCTGCCGCGCCACCGCAGAATGTGGTTCCAGATCGCCTCATTGCCGCTCTTCGGTATCGGGAACGGAATGGAGAGTTTCGCGTCCTCCACGTCCTGCCCGTTGGCGGAAAGATGCGCGCGGGTCGCGTTCAGAATGGCGTTGTCGTAGATATATTGCGGCGCCGCGGCGGTGCGATGCGTTGGGTACACGTCCACGTGGTAGCCGGGTAGCGTGCGGATCATGGCAATGGTGCCGGCGGCGAGCTTGTCGGCGTATTTGTCCACGTTGGACGCGGTGATGGAGAAGAGCGGTTTTTCACTGGCGAATGGATCGGGTCGCGGGTCGCCGGGTTTCCAGCCGGGGGATGGCGTGGTGTAGCCGCCAGTGTAGGCCGGTATGGTGCCGTCCGCGTTGCCGGCCTTGATGGCGCCCATGGGCGTAAGCGTTTTCCCAAGGTCGGCGGGGGTTTGCGCCTGCGCGGCGGTGCCGACCGAGGCGGCGAGCAGAGCCGCCACCAGCATGGGGTGTTTCATGGAGAATTCCGCCCTTTCTTGCTTTGGCTTATCAAGTCGTTGGCCGACTCGCATCTAAACGCGCGCTCTCTAGGGTGTCCACCCTCATTCTAAATGCCCCGCCGCAGCCCTGGATCACCGTGCTGCGATGACAAGGCCGTCGTCGCCCAACGCCTTGCCGAACTGGGGCGATCGCCGGGCCGTGCGCGTCGGCCTGCTTGGCGGCAGCTTCAATCCTGGCCATGCCGGCCATCTGCACATCGCGCGGCTGGCGCTGCGGCGGCTGCGGCTGGACCAGGTCTGGCTGCTGGTTTCGCCGGGCAATCCATTGAAAGCGCCCGTGGGCATGGCGCCTTTGGCGGATCGGCTCCGCTCCGCGCAGGCGATTGCCGATGGGCGGCGCATTGTGGCGACCGATATCGAACAGGCGTTGGGGACGCGCTTTACGCTGGATACGCTGCGGATGCTGCGGCGGCGGTTTCCGCGCGTGCGGTTCGTCTGGCTGATGGGTGCCGACAATCTGGCGCAATTGCCGCGCTGGCGACGCTTCCGCGCTATGGTCGGCGAAACGCAAATTGCGGTGCTGCCGCGGCCCACCTACACTCTGCCGGCGCTGTCGGGCCGGGCGGCGCGGCTCATGCGCCGCGCGCGCGTGCCGGACGCCAGGGCCCCCGCGCTCGCGCTGCTACCGGTGCCGCATTGGGTGGTGCTGCATGGGCGCGAGAATGCTCTATCCGCCACGTTACTGCGTCACGCCGAGATTTTGCCCCCCGGAGAATTGCCATAGCCCGCACGCCCACCAAGCCGCCCGCAGGGTTGGACAAACGCCGCACCCTGAAACCGGCCGCCACGCTGCAGGGCGCCGCGAAGGTGCCTGGCACACCGCGCAAAAAGGCGGCCGCCGCCGGTCCGCGCGGCAAGCGTGAGGCACCGGCGCCGGCTGACAAATTGAACGAAATGCAGGCGCTGATCGTCGCCAGCCTGGAGGACGACAAGGCGGAGAATGTCGTGACGCTGGACCTGGCCGGCCGCGCCGCGTTTGCCGACCGCATGGTGATCGCCACCGGCCTCGCCGATCGGCAGATCGCCGCCATGGCGCAGCATCTGGAGAAGAAGCTGCACGAGGCCGGCCTGAAGCGCGTGCAGATCGAGGGCGCGTCGGGCAGCGATTGGGTGCTCATCGATGCGGGCGACATTGTGGTGCATTTGTTCAAGCCGGACGCGCGGCAGCTTTACGGGCTGGAGAAGATGTGGGGCGCGGAATTTGATGAGGCGGCCGGGATGTAGGGAGGCAACAGGAAGAAGTGTTCTTTTTT
>DATJOH010000245.1:0-10798 GCA_035507235.1 Acetobacteraceae bacterium | reverse complement strand
AAGCGAAACCGCAGATCCTCCGGCGGCAGGCGGCGTATCAGGGCGCCATGCGCCTGGGCATCCTCGGGGCGGATCGGGCGCACAATGAAATCCTCGCCGCCGGCGGCGAATTTTTCGGTAAGATGTTCCGGGTATGGCGTTATGGCGAAATCGGCGCTGCGGCCAGGCGGGCGTAACGTAATCTCGGCGTGGGCAAACGTCGCCAGCGACTGGCAGACATATATCGGATCGATCGCCACGGTCGCGATGTGCGGTTCATCGACCAGGAGTTGGCTGACCCGCACCAGCAGGCGCGCGGTGGCGAAGGCGGCGTGTTCGGCTAGACCCGCTCGGGTGGCGAGCGCCTGCGCCAGCGGCAGATTGAGCGGCGGCACTTCATACTGGGTGCGGCCGTCGCCGACGCGCAGCGCCAGGGCCGGGCCGAAGGTGATGTCGTCGCGCACGTGAATGCAGGCCCGCGTGGCACCCGCCTGCGCCGGCGCCGGCGCAATGCCGTAGGCGGCCAGGATAGTCGCACTTTCCTCCGACGTCAGAGCCTCGCGGCTGGCGGCGCGGGCGGCAGCGAAACATTGCGCGACCGCCGCATGGTCCGGCGCCACGTCGAGTACCCGGCGACTGGGCAGTTCGCGGGCGGCGAGGCGAGCACCGCGGTCGCGCAGTAAATGGGCGAAGGCGCGCACCGCCTGCTCGGGCGTCGCGAACACCGGCAGGCCGGCTTGCGCCAGGCGTTTGCGATGCGCGGCGCCGGTGGTTTCACCCATGACACAAGCGATCACCGGCAGCTTAGCGACGCTGGCGGCGGCGGCCACCGCCGCCACGGCGGCGGCATCCGTCTCGCCATAAGGCGCCAGCAATACCAACACGCCGCCTATGTCCGGCACCGCGCTGACCATGGCGGCGAGTTCCGCGACCTGCGCCGACTCGGTGCTCTTGGCGTAGATCAAGCCATAGATCAGTTCGGCCGGCAGGCTGGCGGCGAGTGCGCTTTGCGCCTCCGGCGGCAGGATGGCGAGCTTGATGCCGGCTTCCAGTGCCGCATCCGCGGCGAGACGGCCTGGGCCGATAGCGTTGGTCACGACAGCGAGCGACTCGGCGCGCGCCGGCTTGCTGCGGTTCAGCGCCTCGGCAGCGGCAAGGAACTCCTCCATGTGTTGGACGACGAACACGCCGGCGCGGTTCAGGGCGGCCTCGAAAACCGATTCGGATTCACCTGTCGGGTCGAGCAGCAGGCCGCCCGGCCGAATGGCGACGACCGGGCGCAGGCGGGAGGCGGCGCGCGCCGCGGAGAGGAACATACGGCGGTCCCGCACGCGGCGTACATCCATGAGAATCAGATTGGTATCGGGATCTCTTGAGAGCCAGTCCAAGGCCAGCGCGAAGCCGGTATTAGTGTTCCCGCCAACGCCGACAATGTAGGAAAACCCGACGCCGTTAGGCTCCGCCCAATCCAGCACCGCGCGTGCAAGCGACGCGGATTGGGTAAGCAGGGCGACCCGGCCGGCGGGCACCGGCAAATGCGCCAGCGAGGCGTTCAGGCCAAGTTTTGGTATGGCCATGCCGAAGGAATGCGGACCGAGCACACGCACGCCGGTCTCGCGGGCGACCGCGGCAAGGTCCGGCACGTCGGCCACGGCAATGGCGGCACGGTTGCCGGCGCTGGCAAGGGCGCCCAAATGCGCAGCGGCCCGCTCCGGGCGCCCGGCGAGGATCGCAAGCTCCGGATATTGCGGCAGGGAAGCAAGGGCGGCGGCGCTGTCGCCGGCATCCTTGATAATGTGTGTCTCGCCCTTGAAGCCCGCCTGCGCCATGTTGGCGAGGACGCGTTCGCCCTCCGGCGTGTCCGGACCGAACACGGCGATGCTCCTGGGCGCGTAGAGATGTTCGACGAGAAAGCGGCCCTTGCCGCTGCGTACCACGGTCATGCCGGCACCTCGGTAGGGGCGCGGGGACGTAGCATGGATTGGGGGCGGTACCCTGATGTGGCGCAAAGACGGTAGGGAGATTTGAGGGGACGACACACCTAACCCAGTCTTTTCTTGGCTTGACGCGTCGGAGGTATTTGCCCACAAGGCGCGCTCCGCGGCGGGGAACCCCTGCCCGCTTTCGCATGATCATCAAGGACCGCACCCATGTCCCGCCGCTGCCAGTTCACCGGCAAGGGCGTCCTGACGGGCAACAACGTCAGCCACGCCAACAACAAGACCCGCCGGCGCTATCTGCCGAACCTGCAGGACACCTCGCTGCTGTCCGACACGCTTGGCCAGTCAATCCGCGTGCGTCTCTCCACGCGGGCGCTCCGCACGATCGAGCATAATGGCGGCCTGGACGCGTTCCTGACCGGCACGCCGAACCGCAAGCTGCCGGCCGAGGCACAGACCCTGAAGCGCCGCATCGCGCGCGCCGCTGCAAAGAAGAGCGCCTCCGTCTGATTCGCGGCGCCCACGAGCCGGGCACTGCGCTGCATAAGCGGTAAGAAAGATTCTCCTTTTTTCTGAAGAAAAAGAAGCAAAAGGACTTTTACTCATTTCGCGTCGCGGCTCCCGCGGCCAGGTGCCTCCGAACCGTACGAGTAAAAGTTCTTTGCTTCTTTCTTTCAAGAAAGAAGACTTTTTTCGCTCTTGAGCGCGGCTTCACGCCGCCGCCGGCGCACCCACCACACGTGTGGAGGTTCTGAGCGTTACCCATTCTTCCGCAACGGTAGGATGAATGCCGATCGTGCGGTCGAAATCCTGTTTGGTCGCACCTGCCGTCATGGCAACGCCGATGGCCTGCATGATTTCGGGAGCGTCGTCGCCAAGCATATGCGCGCCAACCACGCGCTGGCTCGCCTGGTCCACCACCAGCTTCAGCAATGTCCTGCGGTGCCGGCCGCTCATCAGGTGGCGAATGGGCGTAAAACGCGCTTCGTAAATATCGGTCGGGCCGTGGCGGGCCGCCTGCTCCTCCGTCAGGCCGCAGGTGGCGAGCGGCGGCACCGAAAAAACCGCGGTTGCCACAGGCGAAAAACTCCAGCTTCGGGGATGCGCGGGGGCAAAAAGCCGGTCGGCCAGGGTATGGCCCTCGGCAATCGCAACCGGCGTCAGATTCAATTTATTGGAAACGTCGCCTATGGCGAAAATATGCGGCTGGCTTGTTTCGTAGCGATCGCCAACCGCGACGCCGCCATTGGCGTCCACCACGACACCGGCTTTTTCCAGCCCCAACCCAGCCGTGTTCGGCAGGCGCCCAACGGCGAAGAATACCGTTTCTGAATCAAACCACCGCCCGTCCGAGAGGTGCAGGCGGCGCACATCGGAAAGATCCTCGACGCGATCGAGCAGAACACTCGGGTGCAGCCTTATCCCGTTTGCAGTCAACGCCTCCGCCAGCGCCATCCGCAGATCATGATCGAAGCCGCGCAACGGCAAATCCTGGCGATACAGCAAATCCACCTCGGCGCCGAGGCCGCGAAATATCCCCGCGAACTCGATACCGATATAGCCGCCGCCGATCACCACCACACGACGCGGCAGCGCTGGCAGAAAGAACGCATTGTCCGAAACGATGCCAAGTTCCGCGCCTGGAATGTCCGGCCAGGATGGCGCGCCGCCAGTGGCAATCACAATCCTCTCCGCGGTGATCGTGCGAGTACCGACCTCTAACGTATGCGGATCAAGGAAAATGGCGCGCGCATCAAACAACGTGACGCCGGAATTCTCCAGCAGTTTGACATAAATGCCGTTCAGGCGCTGAATTTCGTGATTCTTGGCGCTGATAAGCGACGCCCAATCATGCGCCGCCTCCATGCCACTCCAGCCGAAGCCGCGCGAATCCACCGCATGCGCGCCATACTCCGCCGCCTGCACAAGAATTTTCTTCGGCACGCAGCCAACATTGACACAAGTCCCGCCCCAATAACGCTCCTCCGCAATGGCTACTCGCGCCCCATGGCTCGCGGCAATGCGCGCACACCGCACACCGCCGCTGCCACCGCCTATGACGAAGAGGTCATAATCATACATGGAGATGTATGTTCCTGAAGAGAAAAGAATCTTCCTTTTCTGAAGAGAAAAAAGTAAGAAGATTTTGATTTATGTTACGATTATTGGCGCGTATACCAACGCGCGTGGAGGTTGACACACGGGCGAAGCAAGGAAGTATTTTTATTTTGAACAAAAGAAACAAAAAACTTTTGACTTCGGCGCGCAGCAGCCGGACCACATTGGCGGCATCGGTGCCGCCCGCAACAGATGAAAGTTCTTTGGTTCTTTTTTTCAAAAAAGAACTGCTTGCTTGGCTCTTGACTTCCTTTGGCGGTGAGTCGCCATCAAACCGGGTTGCTATTAGTGAGTCCATCGGCACTACATGCGCCCTGCTTCCTTTCTTCAGCGCCGACAGGCTCAATGTAATTCCCTTGCTTCCTCTTTTCAAACAAGAAGCCTTCTTTCCTGTGATCACAGGACACCTTCTAAATTGAGACGATAGGATCCATCGAGCGAATACCCAAACGCCTGCATCTCCCCCCCGCAATGCTGCACGAAAATCTGCTGCTGCGCCTCGCTCCAGCCGGTATCGCCGAGCGCCACTACCCGCGAGGCGGTGCCAGGCCTGGTTTCCTGCGGTCGCGTTGACGCGAGGGCCGCGGCGATCAGAGGCGCAGCCGTTTCGTTGTTACTCAGGAACATGGACAGCGCAACGCCGGTTTCGCCCGGGTGGGCGACCATGTCGTGCTGATCTATTTCGATGTAGCATTGTGGTGCGAGAAGTGGCCGCGTGTCGCGCCAGGCGCGCATGTTGCGCGCCCAGCCGATACAGTGCTGTGTGAAATCGTTTCGTGAAAATTTGATCACGCGGGACAGCACGTTCTCGATGCCGCGCCGCTTCGCAAAAATGAACGCGCTCTCCGGCCAGAGGGCGAGCAATTGCGGTATGGCTTCAATCATATCCGGATTGCCGGTCTTGTCGAACCAGGGCGTGCCGCGCTGCACGTCCTCCACCGTCCGTTTGAACACCCGGCCGATGTCGTATTTCAGCCTGTCCCTGTCGATGAGAGAAATCATCACCTCGGGGTTGCCGTTCGCCGACGCGGCGAATTTCCGGTCCACCGCGTTGCCGATAGCGGTCAGCAGCGTCAGGAAATTGCCTTCCCGATACCCTGTGTAGCCGGCCGCATACAGGGCATCCACCAGCGCGCTGGTGCCGGACCTGGTCGAGCCGACGATAAATACCGGACTACGCTGCATGTTTCTCGCATTGCCGCGACCGCAGGCGCGGCGGCATTAGCCGCCGATGCCGCCGAGGCAGAGATATTTGATTTCGAGATAATCCTCGATGCCGTATTTGCTGCCTTCCCGTCCGAGGCCGCTCGATTTCACGCCCCCGAATGGCGCCAGCTCGGTGGAAATGATGCCTTCGTTGATCCCGACGATGCCGTATTCCAGCGCCTCCGCCACACGGAACACGCGGCCGACGTCGCGCGTGTAGAAATAGGCGGCGAGACCGAATTCGGTGTCGTTGGCCATGCGTATCGCCTCGGCTTCGTCCTTGAAGCGGAACAGCGGTGCCACTGGCCCGAACGTTTCCTCACGGAAGATATCGGCCTCGCGCGACACGTCGGCGATGATGGTGGGCTCGAAGAAATTGCCGCCGAGCGTATGGCGCTTGCCGCCGCATATCAGCGTGCCGCCGAGCGAGACGGCATTTTCAATATGCGCTTCCACCTTGTGCACCGCGGCCTCATTGATCAGCGGCCCCTGCGTCACGCCGGCATCGAGGCCGTTGCCCACCCTCAGCTTTTCCACCGCGATTTTCAGGCAGGCGGCAAAACTCTCGAAAATCCCGTCCTGCACGAGCAGGCGATTTGCGCAGACGCAGGTCTGGCCGGTGTTGCGGTACTTGCTGGCAATGGCGCCGGCGACCGCGGCCTCGATATCGGCGTCGTCGAACACGATGAACGGCGCGTTGCCGCCGAGTTCCATGCTGGTTTTTTTAATGGTGGGTGCGCATTGCGACAGCAGCTTGGCGCCGACTTCCGTGCTGCCGGTGAACGTCAGCTTACGCACCAGCGGATTCGCGGTGAGTTCCGTGCCGGTTTCGCCGGATGGGCCGGTAATTACGTTGCAGACCCCGGGCGGCAGGCCCGCGCGTTCCGCGAGCACGCCAATCGCCAGCGCACTGAACGGGGTTTGCGAGGCCGGGCGTATGACGCCAGTGCAGCCGGCGGCCCAGCCGGGGCCGGCCTTGCGGGTAATCATGGCAGCCGGGAAATTCCACGGCGTGATCGCCGCGAAGACGCCTATCGGTTCCTTCTGGACGATGATGCGCCGGCCGGGCAGATGTTGCGGTATCGTATCGCCGTAGATCCGCTTGGCTTCCTCGGCGAAGAATTCGATGAAGCTGGCGGCGTACGCCACCTCGCCGCGACTTTCGCTGAGCGGCTTGCCCTGCTCGCTCGTCATGATGACGGCCAGGTCCTCCTGGTTCTCCATCATCAGATCGAATAGGCGACGCAGCGGTTTTTGCCGTTCCTTGGCGGTCATAGCGCGCCAGGCGGTTTGCGCGGCCGCGGCGGCCTCGATAGCGCGGCGCGTTTCCGGGGCGCCCATCGCAGGCACTTCGCCGACCAGTTCACCGGTGGCGGGGTTGCGCACGGTGAGCGTGCGGCCGCTATCCGCCTGCACCCACGCGCCGCCGATCAGATTGGCCTGGCGCAGCAGCGAGGGGTCTTTGAGCGGCAGGTTGATGGCGGGGTTCAGCATGGCAGGCTCCGGCGACATCTTGCGCGTCGATATGGGCGCGCCAGGGTGCAGGCGCACTATATGGGGCGGCCTCTGTGCAACAAGCGTGATCACTTGTTAAGGCCGCGCCGTGTTACCGCCCTGGTCAAACCGCTGAACCACACCTCATGAGCCTCATGACCAAATCCAAACTGATGGTTTTCGATCTCGACGGCACGCTGGTCGATTCCGTCCCCGACATCGCCGCCGCGGTGAACCGCATGCTGGCCGCGCGGGGCCTGCCCCCGCTTACGTCGGACGCGGTGGCCGCCATGGTGGGCGACGGATTGAAGCCGTTGATCGCGCGGGCCTTCGCCGCCGTCGGCGCCACGCCGGACGCGGCCGCCGGCGACGAATATCTCGCCGACTACGAAAGCAATGTCGCGGTGGAGACGCGCCTGTTCGACGGCATACCGGCGGCGCTGCACGCGCTCGAACAGGCCGGCTGGCGGCTTGCCGTATGCACCAATAAGCCGGAGCGCGCCGCCCGGCTGCTGCTCGATGCGCTCGGCATCGCCGACCGGTTTTCCGCCATTGGCGGCGGCGACAGTTTTGCCGCCCACAAGCCGGACCCGATGCACCTGCAAGGCACCATCGCGGCGGCCGGCGGCGATGCCAGGTTCACGCTCATGGTGGGCGATCACACGAACGACGTGTCGGCCGCCACGGGCGCCGGCGTGCGGGCGGTGTTCGCCGGTTGGGGCTACGGCCGACCAGGCATGGAAGAAGGCGCGGTGGCGATCGCGCCGCGCCCCGGTGACCTGCCGGGCATTGCCGCTCGCTTACTGAATATTTGAGCGGGCTGCGTTCTGCGCCATCGGGCCGGGGCTGCCGCTGACCGACGTCAGATAGAGTGTCACGTGACCCAGCACCTTGTTGTCGAAGGCGACCCGCACCGGCACCGGCGGCGCCCCCGGTATCAGGGTTGCGAGCCAAGCGCTGCCATGCCGCGGCGCCTGCTGTTGGGCGAGGCTGTCCGCCTTGATGAAGCCGGCAAGCCGCGTGCCCTCGAAATCGCAGCGCAGCGCCTCGCCGTTGAAATGGGTTTTCGGCGATGGCGCGAGTTTCTCCTCCCCCACGGTGCGCGCGGTCAGTGCCGTCAGGCGGCGGCCGTCAAACATGCGCACATTGCCGTCGCATTTGCCGGATAGCGCGACCTGGCGAACCAGCAATGCCACCGCGGCGAGCGTGTCGATCGACCCGGCGGTTTCCGCCGCGGGCACCGGCGTGCGTTCGCTGTCCACCGCCGGCTCCTGCGACGTGATGTGCGGCACGCCGTTTTCATAAACCATGTGCATGGCGCGGGGCTCGTGGCGCGTGGTGCCGGTGCTGTCGTAATGCTCCGGCACGACAGCGTCGCCGGCGAAATGGCCGCTGGTTGTGCTGTCGCTGTCCAGATGCGCGAACCAATTGATCATGCCGGCGGTGCGCACCGTAAGTCGGCCGCTATAGGATTGCGGCGCGAGCGTTAGCGTTCCGGCCAGTTTCAGCGCGGTGAGGCCGTGTGCGTAACCGTCGAACTGCATCGCGAGCGTGCCGGTGGCGGAGCTTGCCCTGGCCGATGAAGCGGC
This sequence comes from Acetobacteraceae bacterium, assembly GCA_035507235.1. Taxonomy (GTDB): domain Bacteria; phylum Pseudomonadota; class Alphaproteobacteria; order Acetobacterales; family Acetobacteraceae; genus CAJCIS01. Next base: position 2,472 of record DATJOH010000245.1, on the reverse strand, counting down.
CAACGTGGCGACGAAGCCCGCCATGACGGCGGCGTGTGCGCGGTTCATGGCGCCAGCATGGCGGGTAGTTGCCGCCGGAGCAATGCGACCCCGGCGGGAATGCGTCTCATTTTACAGTTCGTTATCACCGCATGGCGCAAGATTAAATGCACCCGCGCGACAAGGACTTTCGCATGCTCGCTCATTCCCCCGCCTCCCCCGCTGGCCCCGCGCTATTTCGCGCCTTCATGGCGGCGGCCGGGATGGCAACGCTAGGGACGGCCGCGGGTTTCACGCTGGCGCGCGGCGGCCATGGCATTCCGGAACTGGCGGGCGCGATGGTCATCGTGTTCGCCGCGTGCTGCGCCATGGGCTTGCATGTGCAGCGGGCAAGCGAATGCGCGCGCCGCGGCGAAGTGGCGCGCGTCTATGCCGCGGCGCTGTCGGGTCGCCGCAACCATGCCATCGAGACACAGCGCGAGCCGCGCTCGGCGCTTGAGGCGCTGGGCAGCCTGTTCGGCCTGGCTGCGGAAAATGCGCGCGCCTCCGTCGCCAAGCGCGAGCGCCTGGCGCAGTACGCGGCAGACATGCAGCAGGCGGTGGAGACCTCACGCTCTAAAAGTTACAATTTCTCTCGCGGCCTGACTGAGGATGCGCGCGCCATCGCGGTCGCCGCCGAAGGCAGCCGGCAGGCGGAATGCGCGCTCACCGGCCAATTGCAAACCGTGTGCGAAAAAGCCGAATCGGCCGAAGCCGCGGGCACCGCGATTGCCGTTGAGGCGACCATGCTGGCCGCCTCCGTGCGCGCCGTGACCGAACAGACGGAGAGGGCCACCGACATCGCCAGCCGGTTGGCGGAAACCGCTTTTGCCTCGCAGAAAAGCGTGACCGCCATGACGGAACTGGCAAACCCATTGCTGGCCGCCGTGGAGCAGGTGCAATCGGTGCTCGCACGCACGGAAATCGTCGCCATGGGTTCCCACGAAACCGCGGTAGCCGCGGAGGTGAAGCAATTGGCGGCGACCGGCCGCGCCGCGCTGGAAGCGCTGCTGACCGCGGTGCGCGGCCTGCGGGAAGAAGGCGGCGCGGTGTTCCAGCGCGTGCAGGAGCTGTCGGATCTGGTTCAGGCACAACACGAATTCGGCCACGCGCTGTCCCATACCGCCCTGCTGCAAGCCGACGCGGTTGGGCGGGTGCTGCAACAAATGGACACGGCAACAAGCGATCTGCGCGAACTCTCGGCCGAAGCGCGCAACGTAAAGCTACCGGAACGGCGTCTTGGCACGACCTCCGCGGTGCAGCACGCCGTGGAACGGCTGCCGAGCTACGCCGAGGCAATGGCGCAAATCGTGCGCGGGTTGCCGGTTTATAGCGCTGTCGATTCGGAGCAGGAGAGGACGCCGTCGCAGTGAGAAAAGGATTTTTTCTTGTAACTGCCTAGGTAGGGTGAAAAGGAGAACAGGCAAGGAAGGACTTCTTTTCTGAAGAAAAGAAGCAAAAGACTTTTATCAATGGCATCCAACAGCCAGTCCAAATGGGTGGATTCGGACGCCGCCCGAAACGGATAAAAGTTTTTTGGTTCTTTTTTTCAAAAAAGAACTGCTTTCCTTCCCTTTTTCTCAAATGGTTGTCCTGTCTGGGCAGCTACCTTTTTTCAAAAAAGAAGAGCCTTCTTCGCGGCAACGGCGCGGAGCATGGAAAATGGCGTTTCACGAACTGGGCTCGTTGCGACCGGCGCGGCGCTTCTGGGGCTGGGGCGCGGCGGATGATGCGCTGCTGCCGATGGAGGCGGACGCGGTGGCGGCGGCAATTGCGGCGCTTGGCGCAGCCCCGCCGGCCCCTGCGCCGCGACTGGAGGAATTCGCCCTCGCTCCGCCCCGCGTCACGCCACCGGCGTCGCTCGCTGGCTGGTTTTCGGCCAATCCGCTGGGCCGTCTGAGCCACGCTGGCGGCAAGTCTTACGCCGACCTGGCACGCATGTGGTTGCGCCAGCCACCGCGCGCGCCGGACTGGGTTGCCTACCCGCCCGACGAGGCGGCACTGACCGCCATCATGGACTGGGCCGGCGCGGCCGGCGTGAAGCTGGTGCCGTTCGGCGGCGGATCGAGCGTGGTCGGCGGCGTTGAGCCACCGGACGCGCCGTGCGTATCGGTGGACATGGAGCGTTTCGGACGCGTCCTGGACATCGACCGCACCAGCCGCGCGGCACTGATCGAGGCTGGCGCCTACGGGCCCAATCTGGAAGCGCAGCTAAAGCCGCACGGTCTGACCTTGCGGCATTTTCCGCAGAGTTTCGTCTATTCGACGCTCGGCGGCTGGATTGCGACGCGTGCCGGCGGCCATTACGCGACGCTCGCCACCCATATCGACGATTTTGTCGAGAACATTCGCATGGTGGCGCCGGCCGGCACGATCGAGACACGTCGCCTGCCCGGCTCCGGCGCCGGCCCCGCACCGGACCGCGTGCTGATCGGGTCGGAAGGATGTTTCGGT
>DATJOH010000244.1:0-5500 GCA_035507235.1 Acetobacteraceae bacterium | reverse complement strand
GAATATCATCGCCGCGATTCGTGGTAAGCCGCCAGCGGCCAATCGCTTCGTCCCAGCGCATGGCAATCACCAGCGTGTGGAACAGGCCGCCTTCATAGAGGCCGAAGTGGCTCGCGATACTTTGAATATATTCGTGAATTTCGAAACCGTCGGCGAATTTCTTCGAAGGCATGAATCCCATTTCTTCCAGCAGCGGCAGGTAGCAGTACGCGTCATTATCGCATTGCAAGCCGGGGTAACGGTTCCAGTACCAAACGCCGCCGAAATCGCCCGCCCAGTCGATCACCCGGAACGTGGAGACGCCTGCGTTCTTGAGATGGTAGGCCGCCAGCAATCCGGTCCAGCCGGCGCCAAGGATGGCGACATCGACATCTTCCGATATCGGTTCCCTCGGAACAACGGGCATATGCGGATCGGATTCGTATGCATCGGCAAATTCGCCCTTCGGCTCGACATATTGGTCGGTGGCCTCGCGGCGAATACGCTTGTCACGCTCCCGGCGGTATTTATCGCGCAGCGCTGGAATATCGATATTCTCTGGCGCTGGCGTTTGGGTCGGTTCGCAGGTCATAATTGCTCCAGGGAAGGAAGAATCCCTTCTCTCATTGATCGCGCATGATTCATCCCGCAAGCGACCCCGCGCCGCGAAAGAACATTTCACTATAATCGCCAACCGCCCGGCCAGTGTAGTGGGGCGCGCTAAACTGCAGACCCATCACGCCCTGCGACCAATCGATCGACTGGCCAAAATCCTGGAACCAATCATACAGCATGGTGCGTTGCGCGATGCGCCATTCGCCCTCGCGTTTCTCCACGCGGTCCAGATAGCGGCCACCGATCACGGTATCGCGCTCCTGCTGCCCCATATTGACCCGATGATAGGACGTCACATGGGTTTCAACGAGCGCCGTGGCGCCTTTCAAGTCGATGACGCTTTGGCCCAATATATGCTGCGTCACGGGAATTGCGGGTGAGCCTGGCACCACCCAAGCAAGATATTCGTCGAAATTGCCGCGGAACACACCGTAATCGCTTGCCGAGTCCGGCCAGTAGGAGGCGCTGATCAGGTCCGCGTCGCGGCGATCCTCGCCGCGCGCGAGGCGGGCAATGCAATCGCGGATTTGCTCGCGCGCGAGCAAGGCGTTCAACTCGTCTGTCAAGCCGTCCATGTCCGCCCGCGCTCCCGTCCCTGTCAGAATAGAGCCATCTTCACGCGTGGCCTAAGGATGATGTTCCATGGCCGCAGCAGAAGCCGCTTGACTAATTCGGACAAATCCGCGCATTCGATTTGGCCTGCGCCACGCCACGCGGCCACAGCGCGGCGAACAAGAAAATAGTCCCGGGAGGGGCGAATGGGACGAGCTTCATGGTGAAGCAGGACTCCAGCGCCGAACAGGTTTTCGACGTCGTGCACGCCAGGATTCTGCGCTTCTTTCCGGACGCGGTTGCAGCACTGGGCGGCGATGCAGGCTCGCTCTTGCGGCAGGCGGGCATCGATGTCGAGGCATTGGCGGCCGGCGGATCGGCCGCCACCTATCGGCAGTTGGTGAACCTGCTGGAACTTGCCGCGGCGGCGCTGCAATGCCCGGATTTCGGTATGCGCCTGGCAACGCTTCAGAACGGTTCGGGCATGTTCGGGCCGCTTGGCCTGGTCATGCAGAACTCCAGAACATTTGGCGACGCACTCGAATATGTCGGCAAACACGCCTATGCGCATAGTCTGGCGGCGCGCATTTGGCTGCGACGGTCCCGCGCCGAGAAAACCGTCTTTGTCGGCCACGACATTCTTCTGGATCGCATGCCCAACAAGAGCCAGGCGCTGGAGCAGATCTTTCTGGCCGGTCACCTTGCAGCTGCGGCGCTCACGGGCGGGCAGGCACGCGTGCGCGAGGTGCATTTTCGCCACCAGCCCGTCTCCCCACTCAGGATTTATCGCCGCTATTTCCGGTGCGAGGTTTGCTTCGGCCAGAATGAAGATGGCGTGGTTTATTTCGAGCGTGATCTGGCGTGCCCGATCGTGGACCCCGACGCGCGCGCCTATCAGTCGGCCACCTCATTCATCGACTCTTCATTTCCTCGCCACCTTCCGCCGCTGCACGCACAGGTGCGCGGCGTGATCATGCGCTTCCTGGGGACCGAGCACTGCACGACAGAGTGGATCGCCTCCGAACTCAATATCCATCCGCGGACCTTGCACCGGCGGCTCAAGGTGGAAGATACGTCGTTCCAGCAGATCAAGGATGAGGTGCGCCGTGATCTGATGCATTATTATCTCCAGCATACCGAGCTGAAGTTCACGGAGATTTCCGAAAAACTCGGCTTCGCGGAGCAGTCCGTGTTCACGCGGAGCTGTAATCGCTGGTTCTCCACGTCTCCAACCAAAGTGCGATCGCAGGCATATCCACCGGACCTCGCCGGCTGACCCGGTAGCTTTTGTCAAAATTAGTCAAGCCTGCGCATCACGACCTGCCGCACATAAGCTCCGGCGATACGCTGAGAACGATTGGATAAAGCAATGGCGGACGTAGGCGCAACGGTTCAACTTGACCTGAGCGACATTGAATGGCGTCTCGGCCAGAGGGTCGGTGGCGGGCAATTGTGGGAGCCCTGCAACAAGACCGACATTCGCCGTTGGGTCATGGCGCTGGATTACGTGAACCCGCTGCATTGGGATCAGCGCTTTGCTAGCCAAACCAAATTCGGCGACATCATCGCGCCGCAGTCGATGGCGGTGGCGCTCGATTACGGCCATGGCAACAATCAGGCCTGCGTCGGGCGCATCGAAGGCCAGCACATGATCTTCGGCGGTGAGGAATGGTGGTGGTACGGCACCCATATCCGTCCTGGCGATCAACTGTTCCAGGAGCGCATTTTCACCGGTTACAAGGTCGCTGATACGAGATTCGCGGGTCCTACACTTTTCCAGCGTGGCGACACGATACACCGCAACCAACGCGGAGATCTCATTGCCAAATCCTGCCCTACGGTCATCCGCTATCTTGCGAAGGAAGCGGAAAAACGTGGTATCTATGCCGCCACCGCCGGCGCATTGAAGAGCTGGACTCAGGCCGAGCTCACTGAAATCGACAAAATCCGTCGCGAGTGGTTCATGTCCAATCGGCTAGGCAAATCGCCGCACTGGGACGAAGTGCACGTAGGCGATAGACTACCACGCCGCGTCATTGGGCCGCATTCGATCGCCAGCTTCACGACGGAATATCGCGCCTTCATTTTCAACATCTGGGGCAGCTTCTACTGGACCGCGCCGGAAGGCGTCGAAAATCCGTGGGTAAATCAGGACATGGGCTGGATCAAAGGTTTCAGCTTCGATGAGGAAGGAGCCATGATCGACCCGCGTCTGCGCGACGGACTCTATGTCGGGCCATCGCGCGGCCATATCGATGACGGCCGGGCGAGCGAGATCGGCATGCACCGCGCCTATGGTTACGGCGCGACAATGGCGGCTTGGAACACCGATTATCTTGCGTTCTGGGCGGGCCATGACGGCCTGGTGCGGCACGCTAAATCGGAGTTCCGCGGGCCTGCCTTCGAAGGCGATGTCACCTTTATCGAAGGCGAGGTCGTCGCCAAGATCTCCGACTCTGCATGGGGCTTTCCGATCGTGCAGGTGAAGGTGACAATGACCAATCAGGACGGCAAGGCAATCGTCACGTCTCTCAATGAAGTGGAGCTGCCGTCTTAGGCGGACCGGTGCCCGAACAATTAAGGCGACCGCCGATGAACCCCCATCAATTTCTGCAGGATGGATCAGTCTCCATCGTACATGGGCCGCCGCTGTCGGCCGAACTGGGTCTGGGCGCGCTAACCCTGCCCGGGTTTCTACGTGACGTCACAACGCGCTTTGCGGATCGTGAGGTGCTGGTGGAGCGTTGCCCCGACGGCACCAAGGTGCGCTGGTCCTATCGCGATCTGTGGGATCGTTCCATTGCGGTGGCACGCGCTCTGGTCGCCCGCGGTCTGGGCAAGAGCGAGCGCGTCGGCGTGCTGATGACCAACCGGGCCGAATTCCTGTCGGCCGTGTTTGGCACGGCGCTGGCCGGCGGCGTGGCCGTGCCGTTCAGCACTTTTTCCACGCCGCATGAGCTCGAATATCTTATCGGCATATCTGCCTGCTCGGTGCTTCTTCTCGAGAGAACTGTGCTCAAAAAGGATTTCGCACAAATCCTGTGCGACTTGGATCCGGCGATCAAAGCGGGCCGCACAGCGAAGTTGACGTCGGTCAAGTTCCCGTTCCTCAACCATCTCGCCATGCTGGGTGATGATGGGCAGCTTGGTGCCATCCAAACCTGGAATAGGTTCCTCACGGGTGCGGACGAGACGCCGGCGGCGCAAGTCGAGGCGCGCGCGGCTACAATTCGTCCAGCCGATCCTGCGGTGCTGTTTTTCTCCTCCGGATCCACGAACAAGCCCAAGGGGATATTGAGTGCGCACCGCGGCGTTGCGATCCAGCTTTGGCGCATGGCGAGGCAGCAGGGGCTCGAGGACGGTGTTCGTAGTTGGACGGCGAACGGCTTTTTCTGGTCCGGTAACTTCGCCATGGTGATCGGCGGAACGCTCGCCGCCGGCGGGGCGCTGGTGTTGCAGCGCACATTCCAGCCGGAGGCAGCGCTCGCGCTGATGGAGGCTGAACATGCGAATTTCTTATTCGCCTGGCCGCACCAATGGGCGCAATTGGTGGCGGCGGCGAATTGGCCCGCGGTCGATTTGGCGGCGTTGAAATATATCGACATCGACTCCCCCATCGCCCGGCATCCCACGGTCAAGACAAGCTGGATCGAGCCGCGGCATTGTTACGGCAATACGGAGACCTTTACCTTGAGCACCGGCTATCCAGCGAACACCTCGCGGGAGGTTGCGGGCGGCAGCCATGGGCCGCCACTTCCCGGTGTCATCCTCAAGATTGTCGATCCGCTGACCGGGCGCGTGGTGCCGTGCGGCGCGCGGGGGGAAATCGCCGTCAAGGGACCCACCTTGATGCTCGGCTATATTGGTGTGCCGCTCGACGAAACGCTGGATGAGGAGGGGTATTTCCGAACCGGCGATGGCGGCTACGTGGATGCGGAGGGCCGTCTATTCTGGGAAGGCCGGCTCAACGACATCATCAAGACGGGTGGCGCGAATGTGTCGCCGGTAGAGATCGATACGATCGTGCGGGAATGCCCCGGCGTGAAGGTCGCCCAAACGGTGGGCGTGCCGCATGATACACTGGGCGAACTGGTTGTCACGTGCATTGTGCCGCATCAAGACGCAACGCTCGACGAGCGGACGGTGCGCGACTTCGCCAAGGAAAAACTTGCGAGTTATAAGGTGCCCCGCCGTGTCTTGTTTTTTGCTGAAAGCGACCTTCAGCTAACCGGCAGCGCGAAGGTAAAAACCAGTGAATTGCGCGAACTCGCGGCGCGTCGGCTTGATATGGAGCTGGTGACCTGATCTGGCAAAAGACAAGGAAGGCTTCCTTTTTGCAAAAAAGAAGCAAAAA
>DATJOH010000243.1:0-4888 GCA_035507235.1 Acetobacteraceae bacterium | reverse complement strand
ACGAATTCCCGGCTCTGGTAGTGGTGCACGACGCCGACACCGGCGAAACCTTGCTGGCGGGTCAAGGGGAAATGCAGTTGCGCGCGGCGCTGGACCGACTTTCCGGCGGGTTCGCGGTGCCGGTGTCGGCGAAGCCGCCGTCGGTCGCTTATCGCGAAACGATACGCCATACGGTGCAGCAGCATGGGCGGCTGAAGCGGCAGACCGGCGGCCATGGGCAGTTCGCCGACGTGAAATTGACCATTGCACCGCTGCCGCGCGGCAGCGGGTTTCGTTTCGTGGACAAGATCGTTGGCGGCGCGGTGCCGCGCAATTACATACCCGCGGTCGCCGCCGGCGCCGAGGAAGGAGCCAAGCGCGGCGCGTTCGGACATCCGGTGGTGGACGTTGAAGTCACGCTGACAGACGGGCAGTTTCACGATGTGGATAGTTCCGAAATGGCTTTCCGCACAGCGGCGCGACAGGCGATGACGGAAGCCTGGCCGAATGCCGATCCGGTGGTGCTGGAACCGATCGACCATGTGACCGTGACGGTGCCGGATAACTATACGCCGGCGGTGCAACGGCTTCTCTCCGGCCGGCGCGGTCAGATTTTGGGGTATGAGGGGCACCCCGGGCGCGCCGGCTGGGACAATGTGCAGGCGCTGGTGCCACAGGCGGATCTTTTTGGCATGATCATAGAATTGCGCAGTCAGACGATGGGGTTGGCGACCTATGTGCGGCGGTTCGACCATTTGGCGGAAATGCATGGTAAGGCGGCGGCTTCCGTAAAGGCGGCTTCGGGGTAAGAAGAAGTGTTCTTTTTTGAAAAAAAGAACCAAAAAACTTTTATCTATGGTTGAGCCTGGCGGCGCTTGAGGGGTTCTGCGGCGACTCCATGTCTTGCCTGCCCTCCTTCAGCGCCGCCAGGCTCAACATAGTCTTTTTGTTTCTTTATTTTAGAAAACACTCTCTCTTTTCGTGACATGCGCGCAATATTCGGCATCCTTCTTCTCCTGGTCCTGTGCTGGAGCGTCAGCGAGAACAGGCGCGCCATTCCCTGGCGCACAGTGGCAAGCGGCCTTGTGCTGCAATGGGTTTTGGCTGTTTTGCTCCTGTACGCGCCACCGGCGCGGGCCGGCATTCTGCTCCTCAACCGCGGCGTCGGTGCGCTGCAGCGCGCGACCGATGCGGGCACTGGCTTCGTCTTTGGCTATCTCGGCGGCGGCGCGCTGCCATTCGTGGAATCCCATCCGGGCGCCAGCTTCGTGCTGGCCTTCAAAATTCTTCCCCTGGTTCTGGTCATCAGCGCGCTTTCCTCGCTGTTGCTTTACTGGGGGATTTTACAGCGCGTGACGGCCGCGTTCGCGTGGGTGCTGCGGCGGTCGCTGGGGCTTGGCGGCGCGCTGTCGCTGGGCGCGGCGGTGCATGTTTTTCTCGGCATGGTGGAGGCGCCGCTGCTGATACGGCCTTACCTGGCGCGCATGCAGCGCGGCGAGTTGTTCGCGCTGATGAGTTGCGGCATGGCGGGTGTCGCCGGCACGGTCATGGTGCTCTACGCAACGATCCTGCGGCCGGTGCTGCCCGATGCGCTCGGCGCGATCCTGATTGCCTCGGTGATCAGCACGCCGGCGGCGCTCGCGGTCGCGGCCATGATGGTGCCGTTCAGCGGCGGCGAAAGCAGCGCGGAAATTACCGTGCATGAACGCCCGGCCTCATCGCTCGACGCGCTGGTGCGTGGCACGGCGGATGGGGTGGGGCCGCTGGTGGGTATCGCAACGACGTTGCTGGTGGCAGTGGCGCTCGTCACGTTGGTGAACCTCGCGCTGGGACACCTGACGGGCGGCTGGACGCTCGAGCAATTGTTTGCGCTGCCGTTCCGGCCAGTGGTGTGGCTGATCGGCGTGCCATGGCGGGAAAGCGGCACCGCGGCTTTGCTGATGGGCACAAAGACCGTGCTGAATGAGCTGGTGGCCTATGTCCGGCTTTCGCAATTACCGGCTGATGCGCTCTCAGCGAAATCGCGGCTTATCATTACTTTTGCCATGTGCGGTTTCGCGAATTTCGGCAGCCTCGGCATTCTCGTCGGCGGCATGGGGGCGATGGTGCCGGAGCGGCGGGGCGAAATAACCGCGTTGGGACTGCGGTCAATCCTGTCCGGGACCGTTGCGACATGTCTTTCGGGGGCAGTGGCGGGCTTGTTGGGATAATGCCACGCCGCATCGAGGTTTGCAGACACTCGAAGTAAGAAAGGAAGTATTTTCTTTTTTGAAAAAAAGAACTGCTTTCTTAGCGCTCGCCCCATTGTAGACTCGGCACCAGCTCATCGGTTTTGACGGGACGCCATTAGGGTGGTTACCCTGGCCGCAAAGCGAAGGGGGCGTCCGGGCATGGCGGCATCGGCAGGGGTTTTTGCGTTCCGTGACCGGGAACTGCCGCATTATCCGGAGCCGGTGATCCGGCGTCGCTATCTGGCGCTGGTCGTGCTCATCACCGTCGCTCTCTACTACGCCCTCTATGTGGGCGGCGGCGTCGCGCCGCTTTTCATGCGCGACCTGCATGTGAGCTTTAATTACCTCGTCGGGCAGTTGGCCATCGGCAATCTGCTCGGTGCGTTTGCCAGTCTGCTTGCCGGCATGTCGGATCGGTTCGGGCGTTCGCGCCTGGTGGTGTGGGGCCTGCTGGTGGTGGCGCTGCTGACTTTGTTCGGGCAGCCCGCGGCGACGGACCGGCTGACCTTTGCCGTGCTCGGCATCGTGGTGGGGTTTGTCGAGGGCATCATCCTCGTTGCGACGCCGGCATTGACGCGCGATTTCTCGCCGCAGGTGGGACGTGCCACGGCGATGGGGCTGTGGGCCATGGGGCCGGTGCTGGGCAGCCTGCTGACCAGCGCCGTCGTCAGCTTCACGCTGCAATTTTTGCCAACCTGGCGCGATCAGTTCCGGCTGTGCGGCGTGTTCTGCGTGGCCGTGTGGATTCTCGCTTTTCTGTTCCTGAAGGAATTACAACCCGCCTTGCGTGACCAGATTCTTGTCAGCGATCGTGACAAGGTGCTGAACGAATTACGGGCACGCGGCCTAGACATCGAGGCCAGCCTGCGCAATCCGTGGCGGCAGGTGTTGCGCCCGGATATCGTCGCCTCCGCGCTTGGCGTTTCCTTGCTGCTGCTGGTCTATTACACGACGGTCGCGTTCGGCGTGATCTACCTTTCGCTCATTTTCCATTTCTCGGCCGCGCGGGCTAACGCATTGCTGAACTGGAGCTGGAGCGCCAACGTCGTGGCGCTGCTGGGCGCCGGGCTGCTTTCCGATCGGCTGATGGTGCGCAAGCCGTTCATGCTGGTGGGCGGCGTTCTGGCGGCGCTTGGCATCTGGCTGTTCATGGCGCATGCCTACGGCGCGCCATCGTTCGCCGCCATGGCGGCGATCGGCAGCGGGATTTCGATTTTCATCGGCTGCGCCTATGCCGCCTGGATGGCCAGCTTTACCGAAACAATCGAAGCGCATAATCCCGCGCTGACCGCGACCGGCCTCGCGGTATGGGGCTGGCTGCTGCGGCTGGTGGTGACGGCGTCGTTCCTTGCCATTCCCCGCGTCGTCACGCCGGTGACGGATGCCGGCGAATGGCAGGGCTGGTTCGCGATTTGCGCCTTCGGCGCGCTGGTGTTCGTCGCATTGACGTTCGGCATGAAAGGCCGCTGGAGTCCGGCCGCGGCGCGGCGCGATGCGGCCGCGCACGAGGCTGCGACGGCGGCGGCGCTGGCAACGCTACAGCGAAGCGAGGCCCACCAGCACTAACCCAAGCATCATCAGGCCGAATGCGACGCTGCTGCCGATGAAGAGCACGAACATGCGTACCAGCGTGCCAAACCAGCTCAGCCCGTAAACGCCGCGCATGTGAAAAAACAGATGCACCGGCGAGGCCAAAAGCAGGCGCCAGGCCGCGTCGCCGGCGAACGGTTGCAGGAGTACGCCTGCGAAAAACAGCAATCCTTGAAACGCCAGACTGTGCATGGAAAAAACCAGATGGTCGAATAGCAGCACGCCGCGGCGAAAGACGAACAACATGGATAGCAGCAGCGCCGAGATCGGCAGCGCCAGAAACGCGAAATCATGCGCCCACGCGCCCATGGCGGCGACGAACAGATTTGGGTTGCTGATGGCCCGTGTCAGATGCGTGCGCGCCCAATTGTTGAGCGCATCATCCCAAGGCTTGTAGATATGGATTTGCAGTTTCTGCAATTCCGCCTGCGCGTCGGCGGGATGGTCCACCTGGACGAACTGGATGTGATTGGTGCTGCTTGCCCACGATCCCGCCAGAAAAACCAGGAGCAATACAACGAGGAACAAACGCAGCGGCGGCACTTGTGGCGCGCGCTTGCCGGCGAGATAATCGCGCGTCAAGCCGGCGGGATCGCGCACCAGGCGCGGCAGCGTGCGCCACAGCCTGCCATCGGCATGCGTAAAACTCTCGATTGTTTCGCCAATCAGATGATAGGCGGAACGATGAAAATCCTCGCCGAGCTGGCCGCAGGCGTAACACCAGGGGCCGCGCAAAGGCGTGCCGCAATTATAGCATGGCGTGCCAGGCGGCGCCGCGTGCTTGCGCCGCCAGGCGAGAAATCCGCCCGCGGAGAGGCCGGCGGCGATATCCGTTTCGATGTCGTGGTCCATGCCCCCGGGACTCCGATACGAAGGAAGACTCTTCTTTTTTGAAAAAAAGAAGCAAAAAACTTTTGCTCATTGATGCGTGGCCACGCGGCCGCCCGTGGCCATGCCCCAACAGATAAAAGTCTTTTTGCTTCTTTTTCTTCAGAAAAAGAAGATTCTTCCTTACTTCTCTTCCATCAACCTTACCCGCGCATCTTCGCTCACATGGCCCAGCACCCGCCGCAGCTCGCGCCGCGTCG
>DATJOH010000242.1:0-4308 GCA_035507235.1 Acetobacteraceae bacterium | reverse complement strand
GGTGACGCGGTCCATTAAATGCAGCCCGTCGAACGCGTCGCGCGCGTAGGCGACGCGGCCGCAGGCGTAGGAGCGCACGCACTCATCCTCCACGTAATTGCGGGTGAGCGCGGCGCCGCCGAGCAGCACGGGAATATCCAGGCCCTGGCGGGACATTTCCTCCAAATTCTCGCGCATCACCACGGTCGACTTCACCAGCAGGCCGGACATGCCGATGGCGTGCGCACGATTTTCCTTCGCCGCCGTCAGCATGTCGGCCAGCGGCACCTTGATGCCGAGATTGACGACGCGGTAGCCGTTATTGGTGAGAATGATATCCACCAGATTCTTGCCGATATCGTGCACGTCGCCTTTTACCGTGGCGAGCACGATGGTGCCTTTTTCCTGCCCCTCAACGCGTTCCATGAACGGTTCCAGATAAGCAACGGCGGCCTTCATGGTTTCGGCGCTCTGCAGCACGAACGGCAATTGCATTTTGCCGGCGCCGAACAGATCGCCGACGATCTTCATGCCGCCGAGCAAAATATTATTGATGATATCAAGCGGCGAATGTTCTTCCAGCGCTGCGGCGAGCTCGGCTTCCAGCCCTTTGCGGTCGCCATCGACGATGCGATCGCGCAGGCGGCCCTCCACCGTCTCGGCGCGTGTTTTCTTGGTCGCGGCGGCCGCCTTGCGGTCGGCGAAGATTTCCAGCAGGCGCTGCAGCGGATCGTAGTTTTCGGCGCGCCGATCGAAAATCAGATCTTCGGCCACCTGCACTTCCGCCGGATCGATCAGATGCAGCGGCCGTATTTTGCTGACATGGACGATGGCGCCGGTCATGCCGGCGCGCACGGCGTGATCGAGAAATACGCTGTTCAGCACGGCGCGCGCTGCCGGATTCAGGCCGAAGCTGACATTGGAAAGACCAAGGATGATCTGCACGTCCGGAAATTTCTGCCGGATCAGGCGGATGCCTTCCAGCGTCCATTCGGCAAGCTTGCGATCGTCCTCATTACCGGTGGCGATCGTGAAGGTCAGTGGATCGATGAGCAGATCGCTTTGCGGCAATCCATGCTGCGTGCAGGCAAAATCGACCAGGCGTTCGGCGACCGCCAGTTTGCGGTCCGGCGTTTTCGCCATGCCCTCTTCGTCAATGGTGAGGGCGATCACCGCTGTGCCGAATTTCTTCGCGAGCACCAGGCGATCCGCGGCCGCTTGCTCGCCATCCTCGAAATTGATGGAATTGATGATTGGCTTGCCGCCATGCAGCTTCAGCGCCGCCTCGATGACGCGCGTTTCCGTGCTGTCGATAACCAGCGGCGAATTCACCGAATTGGTGAAGCGGCGGATCACCTCGTTCATTTCCGCCAGTTCGTCGCGCCCGACGAAGGCAGTGCAGATATCGAGCGAATTCGAGCCCTCGGCGATCTGCTCGCGCGCCATGGAGACGCAACCATCCCAGTCGCCCTTCTCCTGCAACTCGCGCCATTTCTTCGAGCCGTTGGCGTTGCAGCGTTCGCCGATGGAGAAAAAAGCGTTTTCCTGGCGCAGCGCGACCTGGCCGTAAAGACTCGCCACCGACGGCACCCACACCGCCCGCCGTTCCACCGGCGCCGGCCGAAATCCGCCGCGCCGGCGCAGCATATCGTCCAGCGCCGCGATGTGGCTTACATCGGTGCCGCAACAACCACCAATCAGGTTTACGCCGTCTTCGGCGACGAAACGCTCCATCCAGCTCGCCATTTCGGCGGCGGCGAGCGGGTAGCGCGTGTGCCCATCCACCAGTTCCGGCAAGCCGGCATTCGGCTGCACGCTAAGCAGGCCGGGGTAATTCTGCGACAGCCAGTGCACGTGCTCGGCCATTTCCTGCGGGCCGGTGGCGCAGTTCAGGCCCATGAGCGGAATATCGAGCGCGTGCACCACCGTTGCCGCGGCGGCGATGTCCGGACCCACCAGCAGTGTGCCGGTGGTTTCCACGGTCACTTGCACAAAGATCGGGATATCGCGGCCGGCTTCCGCGCGGGCGATTTTCGCGCCGTTCACCGCTGCCTTGATTTGCAGCGTATCCTGGCAAGTTTCGATCAGGATGGCGTCCACGCCGCCATCCATCAGGCCGCGGCATTGCTCTGCCAGCGCCGTTTCCAAGGGATCGTACTCGATATTGCCGAGCGTCGGCAGTTTCGTACCCGGTCCGACGCTGCCGATGACAAAGCGCCGCCTGTCATCGACAAATTCGCCGGCTGCCTCGCGCGCCAATTCGGCCGCAATGCGGTTGATTTCGCGCGCGCGATCGCCCAGGCCGAATTCGGCGAGCGTCACCGGCGAGCCGCCAAACGTGTTTGTCTGCACAATGTCGGAGCCAGCGGCGAAATAGCCGCGGGCGAGTTCGCGCACCAGGTCCGGCCGCGAAAGGTTGAGGATTTCCGTGCAGTTTTCCTGGCCCCAGTAATCGCGCTCCAATTCCAGCGCCATCGCCTGCACGCGGCTGCCGGTGCCGCCGTCACACAGCAGCACGCGTTCGCTGAGGGCGTGCAAAAGATCACTCATAGGGCGGCCTCGAAACGATCGGCATGAACAGGGGCGCCGGCCGCGGCGGTCCGGCCGCACCAGATGCGGACGGTGAGCGGACCAGCGACGGATGCGGTGTGGGTCACCGGCACTGCGACATCGCGCAGCAGCGCGCTCATGTCGGCATCGGAAAAACCAAGCGCGCGGTGTGCCATGCGGTCGCGCAATTCGGCGCGGTCGTGCGGCGCGAAATCCACCACCGCCAGCAGGCCGCCAGGCGCCAGCACCCGCCGCGCCTCCGCCACCGCGGCGGTCGGATCCTCGGCATAGTGCAGCACCATTTGCAGCAGCACGAGGTCAAAGGACGCATCATGCAGCGGCAGAGCATACATGTCGGCCAGCCGCACGCTGCAATGGGAAAATTCCGGCTTCGCCAGCCGTACGCGGGCAAGCGCCAGCATTGCGCGGCTGGCATCGATGCCGAGACCGGTTGCGATGCGCGGCGCCAGCACTTCCAGCAGACGGCCGGTGCCGGTGCCGATGTCCAGCGCGCGACCCAGCTTGCCGGCGCCCAGCAACCGCAGCAGTTCGGCTTCCACCGCGGCGGCAGGCAGATCGAGGGCGCGCATTTCATCCCAGTCGGCGCCGGCGCGGCGGAATTTCTCAGACGCCTCGCGCGCGCGTTCCGCCAGCACGCGGGCGGCGCCGCGGCGATCGGCGGCCAGCACCGGGTCGCCCGGGTCGGCGCGGCGCAGCAGGTCACGTACCAGGCCGCCAAGCTCGCCCTGGGCCAGGACATACCAGGCGTTCACGCCCTCCCGCGTACGCTCCAGCAGCCCGGCCTCATGCAGCAGGCGGAGGTGGCGGGACAGGCGCGGCTGGCTTTGGCCAAGGATGTCGCAGAAATCATTGACGCAAAACGCGCCGCCGGCGGCGAGGGACAGCAGCCGCAAGCGGGTCGGATCGGCGGCGGCGGCGAGGGCGGCGAGCAGGCGGTCCATGGCGTTGCATAAATATATAAAGCTGTCTTTATGTCTAGGGTATGAATGGACCGGAGAAGCTCGCGCTGCGTTTCGGCATGGCGTCCGAGGCCGGGCCGGAGGATGCTCTGCTGCTGGAAGGGCGGGGCGCGGATGCGCCGGGGCAGGCCTGGTTCACGGTGCCGGCGACCGGACACGCAATCGGCTGCGCCTGCTGCCTGCCGCGCAACGAAGCGGGGCGCGCGCTGGGCCGCCTGCTGCTGGCGCGGGCGCGCGGCGAAGGTCCGTTCTTTCGGAATGTCGTGGTTGTCGTGCGCACGGAGGCCGGCCGTGCCGCGGTAGAGGATGCGCTAAGGCGCGATCCGATTGCCGTGGCTTGGTTTAAGTAAGACTTCTTTTTTGGTAACTGCCCAGGTAGGGCAAAAAGGAGAACAGGTAAGAAAGGACTTCTTTTCTGAAGAAAAGAAGCAAAAGACTTTTATCAGTTGCGTCCAACAGCCAGTCCAAACCGGTGGATTCGGATGCCCGCCGCAACGGACAAAAGTTTTTTGGTTCTTTTTTCAAAAAAGAACTGCTTGCCTTCCCTTCTTTTCAAATGGTTGTCCTACCTGGGCAGTTACCAAAAAAGAAGTCTTACTTAAACCAAGCCACCGCAATCGGATCGCGCCGTAGCGCATCCTCCACCGCGGCACGGCCTGCCTCCGTGCGCACCACGGCAACGACATGCCGAAAAAATGGCCCCTCGCCGCGCGCCCGCGCCAGCAGCAGGCGGCCCAGCGCGCGCCCCGCTTCGTTGCGTGGCAGGCAGCAGGCGCAGCCGACCGCGTGTCCGGTCGCC
>DATJOH010000241.1:0-20300 GCA_035507235.1 Acetobacteraceae bacterium | reverse complement strand
GGGCGCCTGGGCCCCCGTGGCACGGCGCATATACGGAAACTGGATTTCCTATCTTTGCGATCGCCGCGCCTATCGCCTGACGGACACATCGCTCGCCGCTTTCCCCGCGGAGCCGAGAGCGCTTCACGCGTCGCGTTACGAAGCAGCGCCCTGACGGCGCGTTACAATCGAGGTAATTTTTTCAGTATGCGTGGTGATCGAACGCGACCAGCGTAACGGTCCTAAGAATAATCATGATATCGGTTCGCAACGACCAATTTTCCACATAGTGACAGTCCAATGCCACCCGGCGCCGCAATTTCTGGCTGGTGTTGAGTTCGCCACGGCAGCCATTCACCTGCGCCCACCCGGTGATACCCGGCTTCACGCGATAGCGCGCCATATATCCCGTGCAGATTTCGTGCAGATTGCGCCCGGCGATCGTCATGCCCAGCGCGTGCGGCCGCGGTCCAACCACGGACATTTCGCCACGTAGCACATTCAGCACCTGCGGCAGTTCGTCGAGACTCGTCTTGCGCAGCACCCGGCCGATCCGGGTGACGCGGCTGTCGTTACGCGATGTCTGCCGCCGCGACGAAACGTCGGCCATGTCGTGGTACATCGTGCGGAATTTCCACATCAGAAACACCCGCCCGCACAATCCTATGCGCGGCTGCACGAAGAACACCGGGCCCGGGCTATCGAGCTTGATCAGGGTGGCGAGCATGAGCCCGAGCGGCAGAAATACGATCAGCAGGCAGACTGCCAGCGCCAGGTCCTCGGCGCGTTTCGCGATCGTTTCCACCCGCCGGAGGGCGGCGAAATTCATCAGATTGCCCAGCAATACACCGTCACGCCCGAAATGCGCCATGCGGGCACGGGCAACTTCTTCTATCGGAATGATTTCCAGATCGACAGGAAAGCGTTCGCGCAGCCGCAGCAACAACCGGCTGGCACCTGTCTCCGTCTGCTCCGATTCCGCCAGAAAAACCTTATCCACGCGATCGCCGCTGATGGCGTCTTCAATGCAGCGCAAGCCGGTCTCGTCGCCGTCACCCGGAACCGCGGCGCTCGCGGCGACACGCAGCCTGCCGCCATATTGCCGCTCCAGTTCAATGCCCACGATCGCCGCCGTGGAGGCGGTGTCGCCCAATACCAGCGCGCGGGCGAGCGTATAGCCACGCCGCAACGAAACCCGCACGATTCCTGTCCAAATCACACGGGTCGCGGCGACCCACAGAAAAACCCCGGCGCTCCAGAGGGGAACGGACAGCCAGCCTCCGCCGCCCATGCCACGCGCCATCAAAGCCAGCAGTGTCATGCCGCCGAACGCAATGGCGCAGGCCGCCGCGATCGGCAGCCCCACGGCGCGGCCACGCACGATTTCCGATGCGTTGTACAGGCCTAGCGTAGCCGCCGCGGCCAGCCACATCGCCCCGGCCGCCAGCACCACCATGCCAAGCGAGGCAGCACTCACAGGCCCGTGAGCAAGACCACAGAGCGCCGCCGCGACAACCATGGCGCCCACCACCTCGATGCCGGCGAGCCCGGCGATGCAGGCGCGCAGTGGCAATTTCGCGAACGCGGCGAATTCATACGGGCGTGGCTCGCTGGCTTCCACCGAAGGCGCGATCTGTCCACAGGGCAGGCGGTGCACCAGCACGTCTATTCTCGCGCCTAAAACCTCTTCTGAGCGGTCCAACTGCGCTGGACCGCTCACCATGCAACCTCATGGCGGCGAGCGCGTACAGAGACATCTTCATCACTCGTTCTAATGCAAACCGGCGGCTGTAACCCTGACAGCTCAGCAACCGCCTGGTGGTCAAATTCCGATAGATGAATCCACTGGCTGGCGATGGCACTTCGACGATCAGTGCGGCTTCAATATGCAAAAGCAAGTAGTTCTTTTTTGGAAAAAAGAACCAAAAAACTTTTTTCTGTTACAGGCAGAATCGTGCTCACAGTCCTGAACCGGAACGCGGGGGCGCCAGGGGCAAAGGTTTTTTGCTAGGCGGTATTCCCGGCATCCACGGTCAGCGTCGTGCCCGTAACATTGCGCGCCCTGTCGCTCATCAGATATTCCACCGCGTCGGCCACATCGCCGGGATCGGGCAGCCTGCCCAGGGCACTGCGACGCATGATCCGGTCATGGAATGCCGCGCTGATGCCGCTGGTCATGTCGGTGTCGATGAAGCCGGGCGCCACGCAATTCACCGTAATGTCCAGCGGCCCCAACTCCCGGGCCAGCGAGCGCGTAAACCCGACAAGGCTTGCCTTCGTGGCGGCATATACCGAAAGACCGCTATATCCCGTCGCCGCGACAACCGACGAAATATTCACAATGCGGCCGCCGCGTCCGACCATCATGGCGCGCACCGCGTATTTGGTGAACAGGATTGGCGCCGCCACGTTCAGCCGCAGCAGCCGGTCAATGTCGGAATCGCGCAGCATCGCCAGCGTCCCGGTCGTGCCGATCCCGGCGCCGTTCACCAGGCCATAAAGCGGCCGGAACTCCTCGGCGAGGCCGGCGACGAAGCGCGGTATGGCATCGAGATCAAGCAAGTCGCATCTGCGGAACTGCAGCCTGCCCGCCCCGCCATCATGTGCGGCGGCGGCGGCAAACGCCTCGCTTTCCCCCCGCGCGACGGCAATGACCCGCCACCCCGCCTCGGCCAGGCGCCGCGCAATGGCAAGCCCCAAGCCCTTGGTGCCGCCCGTGACAACGACATTACGCACGCTGGCGCGCAAGCTTCCCGGACGCGCCGAGCTCCAGCCGCGGCACAATACGGATAACCGCCGGAATTTTGTGCGGTGGCAGCCGATCGCGGCAGAAGGATCGCAGTTCAGCCTGCAGCAACCCGATCGCCGCGTCGGACTGATCCGTATCCATCGCCGCCATCCGGCACACCGCTTCGGCGACCACAACGGCACCGGTAATCGGGTTGGACCGCGCATGCACGCGCGAGACCTGCACCGCCGGGTGCAGATTCATCACCGCCTCCACTTCCTCGGGATGCACCTTCTGGCCGCCGACATTTACCGTGCCATCGCGTCGGCCCGCGAACTGATAGCGGCCATCATGCAACGCCACGACATCACCGGTGTCCACGAACCCGTCCGCATCCGCCACCGGAATAAGCCGCGATTGCAGATAGCCGAGCGCCACCCGGCTGGACCGGATGCGCAACCTGTCCTCCTCGATCCGCAACGCCACACCATTCCCGGCCTGGTCCAGCAGGGCGGCCGGAAAACCGGACATTCCGTCGGCAACCTCAAACCCAAGACCGGCTTCCGTCGAGGCGAAAGCATGAACCAGCCGCGCCGTCGGATAGGCATCACGTAACCGGTCAAGGATCGCCTGATCGACGATTTCCCCGGAAAGCCGCACATATTCCGGCGCGATCGCCGCCGCCGCCCCGGTCATCAGCACCCGCCGCCAATGCGAGGGCGTGCCGAGAAAATGCGTGGCACCAGCCGCGCCGGCGCGCAGCAACAGCTCCGCGGGCGCCTCATGCGCGCCGGAAAGCACGAGTGAGCCACCCCCAACCAGGGCACGCAACAATATCTGCAAGCCGCCATAACGGCGGATATCGTAGAACGTGCACCAGACAGGACCACCGGACGGGGCGGCGTCGTTACGCAAATGGCCGGCGAGGGTCGCCAGCGTATGCGCGACGAGCTTCGGTCGCCCGGTCGTTCCTGAAGTCAGCAACACCCATTCGGTCGCCGCGACGGCGGCTTCCTCGGCCGCGTCCGAGGCCGCCGCACCCACATTGCCGCCATCCTGCCAGGGCAACTCGGTCAACACTTCGTCAATGTCGGCGGCATCGCAGACATCACCCAAGTGACCAGGCGAAACATCGCTTGGCCACAGCACAATGCGACGTGCGACCCCGGCGAGGCGTAGCAATGCGATTGCCGTATCCAGTTGCCGCGGCAGCGCCAGCAGCACGGATTTACCGCGCAATGGCTCACATGGCGCTGCGCGAAGCGCCTCCCGCGCAACGTGCGCGACATCCACTTCCCGCGTCTCGTCGCGCAAAAACTGGCGCGCGCCGGCGCGGCCCGTCCGCGCGGCCAGAAGATGCATCGCGCTAATGCGCCGCCTCCTCATAAAGCCGTATGAATTCGCCGATCGTCGTCGGAAACACGACATCCTCGTCGCGGCTGAACGGATCGGCACCGAGCGCATCCTCGAGCCGCGCGACAATCACCGCGAGACACAGCGAGTCCAGGCCGGTGTCGAGCAACAGCAGCTCATCGCTCAGCGGCGGCAGGCGTTTATCCTGCTCGTTGGCAACCTCGACGATGGTGCGCTCGACAATGGACCGAACCTGCACGCGAAACTCCATTCCCGACGTGAAAACAGCAACCTGACCGGCGCCGTCGCCATCGGCGACGCCTGGCGCCAGCAAAGCAGATCACCGCCCCCTACGCCAAGAAAACTGGCGGACAAAGAACGCCCCCTGTCACGACACTCGTGCGCGGGCAACCCAGCGCGGCTGGGGCATTTGCACGATATCGTCCTGCGCCGCCGCACCCGCTTTCATGCCACCGAAACGCGCCTGCCGCGGCTGGCGGGTGCGCGGTTCACCCGGAGCAAGCTCCATCGCGTCATAACATTTCGGGTCTTTCTCGGCATGTGGTCGCGGCACGGCAACCGCGCCGTTCGTCAGCTTGCGGATCGCTTCTCGAACCGATTCCGCCTCCGCGGCAGTCGCGTCCTCCTCCTGTACGGGGTCGGCGTCATTAAGCTTTCGTTGCTTTTTCGGTGCCAACTTCTCGGGCGGCATCCCCCATTCTCCCCGATGTGCTTAAAGCGCATCAGATCGGCCACTTGGTGATGCCGGCGCCAGTGCAACGGGCACTATCCTCCTTAGTGCGTATGTCCGTATGCCGCCACCAGGCCGGATATCTTCCGGGTCCGGCCGATTCAGACCAATGGCAGCTGCCTTCCTACCAGGGCAGCGCCAAATTCCTCAGGATCGCGTCACCGCCTCACGTCGCGCGGGCAATGGCGGCATGGCCTGCGGCCAGGCGATATTGATGCCGCGCTCACGCGCCCACACGATGGCATTCCGCCGGTCATGCACGCCGATCTTGCTGTACAGCGCCGCCACGTGATTGCGAACGGTCGATCGCGTCAGACCGAGCTTCTCCGCAATATCGGCATCGGAAAGACCGTGGCTGATCAGGCCAAGAACGTCGCGTTCACGTTTCGTCAAATCGTTGATCGCGGTGCTTCGGCTGCCGCTGGCCGCCGGTGCCCGTATCGTCGCCAATTTCTCGATCACCGTGCGGCTAAACCAGGACGTGTCCTTCATCACCGTTTCTATGGCCTGAAACAGGTGCACCTCGTCGCGCCGCCGGGCGGTCACATCCTGCAGGATGAGCAAGCTGCATGGCTGGCCGCATAGCTGGATCTGCTCGGACAGCACCGCGCAATCGAGAATCTCGCCGGCGGCACTGCGCAGCCGCAGGCTCAGGCTCTGGTCCGGCCCCGCGACGCGCAGTTCCAGTTCGAACTGATGCCGCTGCGTGCGGGTTTCGAACAAGCCGAGCTCATCGAAACTGTGGCCAATCACGGCGCCGAGCGGATATCCGATCGCCTGCACGAACGCCTTGTTGGCGTCCAGAATGCGGAAATCGTCGCGTCGCCGAATCACCATCGGCACCGGACTGAGAGCGAACAGCTTGTTGAAACGATCCTCACCGCGCTTCAATTCCGTGACGTCAACCAGGGTCACGGCCGTGCCCAGCACTTCATCCGCCGCATCGGTGACGGACGTGGCCGAGAGCAGAACGTCAGCCACCGCGCCGGAACCGCGGGCAAACTGGCTCGGGGTGTCGCGCAGCGTTTTCGCACCGCGCAGCGCCGCCGCCGTGTGATCGTTGAAATGCGCCGCCGCCTCCGGCGTCATGAAGTCGGTGATCGCGTGGCCAAGCAATTTGTCCTCGGCCTGACCCAGCCACTCCGCGGCGGCCTCGCTCACGCCGGCAATGCGCATCGCCGGCGTAAGCACGAACATCGGCGCCGCCGTGATCGCGCACAACAATTCCGCCCGGGCGGCAAGATCGCCACCCATCTGCTCCGCCGAATCAATAACGCTCGCGGCATCGTCGGCGAAGGTGAGCAGCATGCAGCGCTCGGCGCCCACATCGATCGGCTGTCCGGCAACCAGAACGCGCCGCGTTTCGCCGCCAGCGGCCGGCATTTCCGCGAACATCGGCCCCATCGGCTTCGGGTGCGCCAAATACCAGGTAGCATGGCCCGGCTCGCCACCACTGGTCGCGATATGCAGGTCGGCGAGCGTGTGGGCGATCACGTCCTGCTTGCTGACGCCGGCAAATGTCAGAAACGCCTGGTTCGCGGCAAGTATGGTCTGATCGCTGATGCGCAGGATCAACGACGCATGCGGGTTGGAATCAATTGACGAGGCGTATTGCTCGCGGCCGGGGAACGCTTCGTTCACGGCGTGCAGCACAAGCGCGATGCAGGTCGGCTGCCCGGCATCGTCGGTGATGACCAGATTGCGTATCCGATGCACCCATTGCGGCCGATCGCCGCCGAGTGGCGTCACTTCAATGACGACATCGCGAAAAGCGCTGCCGGCGGCTACGCTTTCTATCGGGTTCGCCGCCGCGGTCGGTTGGCTCGGGCGGAATCGCACCTGAAAATTCGCATGGTACTCGTCGATCGTGCGTCCCAGTTCCGCAACGGACCGCACGCCATGCATGGCGAGCGCGGCATCATTTGCCCAGCTCAGCGTCTGATCCACATTGATCAGGATCACACCCTCAGCCAAATGTGTCGCAATTGCCTTGATCTGACTATCGCTCGCGCGCCGCGTCATAGTGGCGTCTACCCGCATCTCAAAAATCTCCCGCCCAAACCGGCCGGCCAGACAATGCCAAGGTGCGCTTCGCGCACGCCTCAGCGATGCCAGCACGGCCCAGAGTGACTACTAAATCGACTAACCTGAACGCGCCGCTCCCACGGACAATTTCTTGTTGGGTACTTCGTACTTCCTGTCCGACCTCGCAGCGTAATCGCCGTCGAACGGTGCCGGACGCTCCACAACGAGTTTAAGGCGCGCGACACCCCCCGCTGCGTAGGGAACGCAACAATTTCGCTCCCAGTAGTCAAACTGCATGACATTCACCTTTGATGCAAGCCGTCTAGCGCCCTTACGCGTTGACGCGCGTACACATTTCTTAGAGTGCACCATCACGTTTGAGAGAGCGCATTTAGGTTGTTTGCACTGCATCAGGCGGGAAAACGGCACCCACCTCCATCTTGCAAAAATCCTTGTGCATCCCAGAGAAAATATGGATTTTGATACAACGCGCTTAGACACGACACAATACGAGCCAGCGTCACAGCACGCATGCTATCTAGGGTTGTTCCCTGCTCTCTCTTGCTATTCTCGAGGCGTTGCGAGAGCTAAGTTGAAGTGCGGAGAATGTCACATCACAACCTCAAGTTGTTCTTTGTCATCACAGGATAACAATGACGTGCATATTCAACCTGTGATCATGAACTGGCCCCTCGAAGGCAGCAGCCTTGTCCCGCGACTTTCATACGCGCACAGAACCAACCGAAAAAAGAATGACATAATGGATACCTGCGCCGCGACCAGGCTGGGCGAGCCAACAGAAAGGGCCTCCCGTTTTGGAGGAAGCGAGAACCCTTGCCCGATGGATGGGTAACCGTTGGCCGCCGAGCGGCCAGGACCCCCGAAGATTCCTGCTCCCCTCAACACGCCGCTCCAGATCGGCGCATATCCTCGCGTAAGCGGTGCCTGCGGCAGGCGGGAGCTGGCGGCAGTATCACGGCGACGACTTCCGCCGGCAACCGGAGCATCGGCGCCGGATCGTCTCGTCAAGCGCGCCGGAGAGCAATTCATTCACGTCATAGCGGACGGCGCCGCAAACCGCGCCCGAACGTTCGGGCGACGTCCATCCTGAGTAATTATGCAGATATCCGCATCAGGAGGACCAGCCACGTATATGCTCTTATTCCCGCGATCGTCGGCGCACCCACCGCAACAGCGCGCACAACCTGGTTCACATTTCGTGCTTCCCAGCAATCAATTGCATCGTGTGCTGAGGTCAGGTTGAATGACCAGGGTGCTAAAACCGCCGCATGTCTTGCCTGAATAAATTACCAATTGCTGACGGCCACTCAATCGCACCTGTATAGGAGAGGGTGGCTCCGGGCCCATTTTGCTGAGAGTTGCGCCAAACGGCGCAACGAAAAAATGCTCCATTCCAAAACGAGATTCTATGCTAACCTGCAACGGCTTGCTGCTCTTATTCACGAGTAAGTCGTATACTGGATCGCAACCGCAACAAATAGATAGCGGTAACGCAGCTCCGAGCCTCCATAAAACGCTCGCGAGACGCATCGCACGCGAAGCAAATATCTGCCCGCTGAGTTTCGCTTCCTTGCGAAAAATAGCAGAAGACATGGCAGAGATCAAATTTGGGTGATGATAATTTTTTGCCCCGCTCAAGCTCCGACGAACCACGCCGCATCTGTCGAGCACCAGAAGCGTCTCCGGAGCAAAAGTTCTTTGCTTCTTTCTTTCAAGAAAGGAGGCCTTCCCTTCCTTCCTCACTCCGCCAGCCGCGACTCCACATCCGCAGGCACCATGCGCACCAGCGCCTCGTAATCCTGCAGCAACGTCTCCGTAATCCGTCCCGGCGTGAAATGCCGCTCACCGATCTGGCGCACCGGCGTCACTTCGGCGGCCGTGCCGGCCAGGAAAACTTCCTGCGCCTTGTCCAGCTCCTCCGGCTGCATCGCCCGCTCGATCACCGGAATCTGCCGCCGCCGCGCCAGGCCCATGACGGTACGTCGGGTAATCCCGTCCAAGAAACAATCCGGCGTCGGTGTATGCAACGCCCCGTCGATGGCGAGAAACACGTTGGCCCCTGTCGCCTCGGACAGCCGCCCGCGCCAATCCAGCATCATGGCATCAGCGAACCCGTTGGCCTCGGCTTTGTGCTTGGACAAAGTGCCGATCATGTAATTCCCGGTCGCCTTACTCGCTGTCGGCGAAGTCGTCGGGTCCGGCCGCCGCCATTCCGCCCAGTCCAGCGCGACACCCGCCATCCGATTCTCAAAATAAGCCGGCCACACCCAGGTGGCGATCGCCAGATGGATTTTCGTGTGCTGGCCCGAAACGGAAAGCATTTCCGAACCGCGCCATGCAATCGGCCGCAAATACCCGTCCACGAGAGTGTTGGCGCGCAGCGTCTCGTAACACGCCGCATCGATCTCGTCGGCCGTATAGGGAATCTCGAAGCCGAGGATACGTCCTGAATTGATCAGCCGCTCGGTGTGCATGCGCAGCCGGAAAATATTGCCCCCATAGGCGCGCTCGCCCTCGAACACACCGCTTGCGTAGTGCAGCCCGTGCGTCAGCACATGCAGCTTGGCATCACGCCAGGGCACCAACGCCCGGTCATACCAGATGAAGCCGTCGCGATCGTCGAAGGGCACCAGCGCCATGGCAAAAGCTCACGAAAGAAAATTGCGAGCTTGAGGTAACCCATTCTCCGCCCACATGATAAGTCAGAAGACTTGCCATAATGTGGGAGGAGCCATGCCCGAACCGGCGGCGCCCGGCGCCAGCCTGCTATTCCTGCGCGAAGAGCAGATCCGCCGCGCCCAGGACATGATGTTTTTGGCCAGCCGCGACCTCGCCGCCGCCGCGGACCCGGTGCTCCGGGCCCACGGGCTGGGCCGCGCCCATCACCGTGCCCTGCATTTCATCGCCCGCACCCCGGGCCTTACGGTCACCGACCTACTGGCCATTCTCTGCGTCACCAAGCAGAGCCTCTCCCGCGTCCTCGCCCCGCTCGCCGACAAAGGCTTTGTCCGCCAAACCCCCGGCCGCATGGACCGCCGCCAGCGCCTGCTCTTTCTTACGGACGAAGGCATCGTCCTTGAACGCGCTTTGTTCGATTGCCAGCGCGAACGCCTGCTAAACGCGTTCCGCGAAGCCGGCGGCCCGGCGGTGGATGGGTTCGGCCGCGTGCTGCGCATGATCATGACCAACGCCGCCCGCAACGTGCTCGACGCACCGCGCACCGGCTGAGAACGGTCGTCGGTCGTCAGGTTTCAGTCGTCAGAAGCGGCGTCCGAGGGCCGACGACCGACAGCTGACGACCACTTAAGGCACGGGTCGCAAATAGGCAGTGGTCTGATTCTCGACATCCAAATAGCCTGGTGTCCCGCTCACGAACTGGTAGGCCAGCAGGCAATCGCCGGGCGCCAGCGTCCCGGGAAAGTTGCTCGGCAGCGCGCCAGGCATGAAGGCGCGGAATGTGCTGCGCTGAATCGGCTGTGCGGCAAAGCTGCTCATCGGCGTGCGCGCCAGAATGACCGCGCCGCCCGGCAGGCCCATCGGCGCCGGCGCCGGGCTGTGTAGCACAGCGAACAGACCATTCGCCGGATGCGACATGAAATTGCCGGCCGTGCAGGCGCCCGCCGGCAGGAACACAAAATCCGTCTGCACCGACCAGGCGCCCGCCGGCGCCGGCAGCCAGCCGCTGCTCGCCGGCGCGCCCACGGCCGGCGCGGCGCTCAGCGTAATGGCCAACCCGTCCAATGCCAGCGGCCGCGCCGCCCGGAGGCCGACATAGGTGCCAAGCGGCGGCGTGCCGGCATGGAAACGGAACTCCCCACCCAAACCGAACGGCACCACCCCCACCGCCGGCATCGGCGCCGGCACCGCGGCCAGGCGCAAATCGAGCGCCGTGGTCGTGTAACGCGCCGCCGCCGGATCGAGGAAAACATACCCGGCCGACAGTTCCGCCAACACGCAGGTGCCAGTAGCCGCGCTTGCCGCAACCACGGCGTTCGGCAGCGCGAAATTCGCCGGCAAATCCACCTGGGTGTTGGAATTATTCTTCAATATGCCGGACCAGAAACGTGCAACGCTCGGCGGGTTCGCCGTGCTCACGCCATTCCATGCGGCGCAGCCCGCCGCCGTGCCACCGATAGTGCCGAGCGCCACCAGTGCCTCGCTGAAGCGCGCATCATTGCCGATAAATCCGATCCGCCCGGACAGGCCGGCGAGTCCCAATCCGGGCTGCACCCAGGCCGAAAACACCGTGTTCGTAATGCCCGACTGAGATCCGTGCTGCGCCACCCGTCCTTGCAGGGGAATCGAAACGCCAGCGCGTGGCACACCCGTTCCGTTTGCCACGAGCGGTAGCGGCATCGTCAGCGGCACGGGCGGCTGGCCAGGCCAAGCCGCGGTGCCGAACACCGGCAGCAATGCGCCAGCTGTGACGCCAGACGGCACCGGCAACGCAAACTCCCAGCCGCCGCTCGCCGCGGGCGTTGCCGTCACTGGCGCGCCGGGCAGCCCCTGCCCCGCGGGACCGCCGAGATACAGCCGCACCTGCGGCGCCGCGGGCCCAGCCGAAATCGTACCGGTAACCAGGGCGGAATTATTCACACCGGCCAGCGTGCCCACCGGCACCGTCATCGGGTTCGGCAGCCCATCGCCCAACGACGGCAGCAGCAACGGCGACGCCCCATCCGCCACCGCATACAGCGAAATCTGCGGCCGCCAGGCGAATTCCGCCGCCGCCCCGGCATCGAAACTCAGCGAAAACCCGGCCAACTGGCCCCGCGGACACTGAAAAATTACATCCGGCCGCGATATTCCCTCCGGATAAACGCCGATCAGATCGTTGCCCGCGTAGGCGGCGATGCTCGGCAGCGATGATCCGTCCGTCGTGCACGCCCAGCCGCTGGCTCCGGCCGGCGTGAATCCCTCCACGCGACCGATAATCGTCGAGGCTTGGGCAGTGCCGGCGGTGAGAAGCAGGAGAGGCAGCAGGCCGGCGTAACGGGGCATGGCGATTTTCGCTCCAGGTGCCGCCCCACCATGCCCGAGCCGCTCTGAAAATTTCTTAACAGCCGCGGCTCGACGGAACCGCGCTCGCCCCAGGGCATTAAATGCCGGATCGTATTTGATGCCCTTCTCTAAATATTGCCGGCATCCGCTCTTTTATTGACGTGTATCGTGCCAAAACCAGATCGGGACGGTCACATTGTCGCAATATTTTACAACTCACGATTTGTTGATCTCCCACGCATAGCCTTGCTAGCGGAGAGACCATGATCCAAGCCGCCTCAGATTTGGGTCCGCCGCTTTTGCGGATCGCCTTCGCCGCCGTGCTCTCGCTCGGCGCCATCCCGCTGCAGCACGCCGCGGCCCGTCAGGCCGCCCACGCCAGCAGCCCAAGAAGCCGCAGCCGCGCCCGCCAGATCACCTGGCAACCCAGCCAAGCCGACCCCACCCCCCTCGGCGACCGCATCGTCGCCTTCGCGCGCCAACAGGAAGGGCGCACCGTCGGCGACGGCGAATGCGCTGACCTCGCCGAAGCCGCCCTTCGCCAGGCCGGCGCCCGCGACTTCTCGGCCTACCCCGATTCGGGCGACGACTATGTCTGGGGCCGCCCCATCCCGCTGAGCGAAGCCCGCCCCGGCGACATCCTGCAATTCCACAATTTCACCATCCGAACCACCACCACCACCGCATCCTTCTTCGGCCAGGCCGCTGTCGACGAAGGCTGGCAACTCGATTCCCGCGACCACCACACGGCCATCCTCGAAGAAAACCGCGGTGGCACCCTCGAAATCCTGGAACAGAACGCCCCACCCGCCGGCCGCGCCGTGCAACTGACGGAAATTCCCGTCGCCTCCATGGTCCGCACCGTGCAAAGCCAGGACGGCCCGCAAACCCAGCATTTCGAAGTCAGCGGCGAAATTCACGCCTACCGGCCGCTGCTGGCCGACTAGGCTCGGGGCTCTGGGCGCGAAGGAAGAAGGCCAGGGGCTCTGCCCCCTGCTGCGCAGCCCGCTGGGGCCTGAGGCGCCAGACCCCCATCTGTTTTTCGTCAGGATAAACGGAGGGGCGCAACACAGGTGTTGATGCAGCCTGAGATGCGCCCCTCCGTTTATCCTGACAAAGAGTAGGGGTTTGGGGCCTTAGGCCCCAATGGGGGTCCAGGGGGCAAAGCCCCCTGGCCTTTCTTCTTTCACGCCGAAAACCACCGCGCCCTGGCCGTGCCACCGGCAGGCCGCTAGATGCGGGGCATGGCACCGAAATCTTCTGCGCCGCGTGGCGAGTCCGTGACGTTGCGGCGTGGCGGCGGCCGTTCCACGTCGCAGCAGGCCTGGCTGAAGCGGCAGTTGAACGACCCGTATGTGACCGCGGCGAAGGCGCAGGGGTTTCGCAGTCGCGCGGCGTTCAAACTCATCGAGCTCGACGAGAAATTTCACCTCATCCGACCCGGAGCGCGCGTGCTCGATCTCGGCGCGGCACCCGGCGGCTGGACACAGGTCGCCTTGCAACGCGGCGCCGCATCGGTGGTCGGCGTGGATTTGCTGCCGATCGACGATATCGGCGGTGCCACTTTGTTGCAGGGCGATTTCACGGAGTCCGCGATGCCGGAACGGTTGGCCGCGTTGCTGGGCGGGCCCGCCGACCTGGTGCTGTCCGACATGGCGCCCAACACCACCGGCCACCGCGCCACGGACCATTTGCGCATCATGGCCCTCGCGGAATTGGCGCTCGAATTCGCCATGGAGGTGCTTGCCCCCGGCGGCGCGTTTGTCACCAAACTGTTTCAGGGCGGCTCGGAACGCCAAATGCTGACGCTGCTAAAACAACGTTTCGCTACCGTCCGCCATGCAAAGCCCCCTGCCAGCCGTAAGGAAAGTAGCGAGCTTTATGTCGTCGCTATGGGATTTCGAGTCTGATAAAGAAAGGAAGTGTTTCTTTTTTGAAAAAAAGAAACAAAAAACTTTTGCTCTTGGCGCCGGGCCACTCTTCCAAACGGGGAAACCGGTTGACGCCCGAAACAGATAAAAGTTTTTTGGTTCTTTTTTTCAAAAAAGAACCCTTCCTTCTTGCACCTTTCTGTCCCGCGGCAACGCATCAAGACCAGGGAACCCGAGGATGAACATGGAATCAGAATTCGAGGCGCTCAAGGCGACTGTCCAACAACTGAAAGATCGCCAGGACATTCTGGACTGCATTCAGCGCGAAAGCCGCGCGCGGGATCGTCAAGATATCGACATGATCGCCGGGTGCTGGTGGGATGATGGCGCCGACGAGCACGGCCCCGTCATCACCAAGGTGCCGGACTATCCGGCGCGTGCGAATGCCGGGCATGGCGCCAACTTCAACATGACCAGCCACAACATCACCAATCACCTCTGCACCATTGAGGGCGACACCGCCTATTGCGAGTCCTACGTGCTCGGCGGTCTGTTCTGGCTCGACGGCAAGACCACCACCATTGCGTTCGGCCGCTACCTAGACCAGTTGGAAAAGCGCAACGGCGAATGGCGCATGCTCACCCGCCGCTGTACCATCGAAATGTCAGCAAATACCGATGGCACCTGGGTCCATTCAAAAAACGTCAAAGGTTTTCTGAAAGGACTCTGGAGCAAGGAAGATCCATCCTACGAACGTCCCATCGTCGCGAAACGCGACGGCGTGCGTTGGTGAACCGTAGTTCTCTCCGATTCCTCGTGCCGGCGCTCAAACGCCGCAGGCCGCTTCCCAGGTAGAACCGAGCGCGGCTAGTACGCTTCATTGACCTGCGAACGGCAAGCACTCGGCCCTGTCAGCGTTTGATCAGCTTGCGCCGCGCGTCGCGCCAGATAAACAGTTAATATAGCCGGAGACCAGACAAAGCCCGTCAAATGCGCTGAAACGTCGTCAACGCGTCCAGGTCGGGCACCTTCTTGCGGCCAAAGGATATGTGCTTGACCACTTTCATATCGTTACGGCTCGCAAGATAACGCATGATGTCAAACGTCATAAAGTTTCGCCAGCCCGGATTCGCGGTGAATTTGCCGGTCGGGTTGTCACCATAATTCGAGTGGTGCAGCAGGGCCCTGCCACCTGGCCGCAAAATGCGAGAGAGTTCCGCCATATAGGAAGCTATGGTCAACAACTCGAAATGTACCATGGCATCATAACTGAAGACGGCGGTGATACTCGCGTCTTCGATCATTGGCAGGGCACTATCTCCGGCCACTAGCGATATGTTCACATTTGGGACATCCTTGAATCGCTCTTTGCATACCGCGATAGCGTCAACGGAAGTGTCGGTTGCCCAAACTGTGCCGCACAGGGGCGCGGCAAATGCCGTGTGCCTGCCCTGCCCGCAGGCTATTTCGACAACCGCTTCAAGATCCAGTTCGTCGAAGCATTGGCGGAACCTCGATTGGTGAGCCCACATGATATGGGCCTTGTCCTCAACGCCTGAGTAATATCTGTAATTCTTGCTATCCTCTGTACGCCACATGTTGATGACATCGTTGGCATATGACGAGGCAGGGGGCGACGAGGCAGGGGGCGCCATGGGGGCTTGAGATGGTCCAGGCATGGGTTCGGCGGCTGCCTCGCCCGTGTTGCTCTTCATCGATTGTCCACGTTTTGCCATGCGTCATACTATGCGGTGACTCCCTGGCGAGGGCAACACGGTTTTATGAAGCCCCCAGAGTCTCAATAATTAAACAGACGCGCCAAAAAGTCTCGACTCCGACGCGCCTGAAACAGGTAAGAAAGCGTGTGCGAGGTGCCGCGCCGCCCACTCTTTGAGCTCGACACGCTTTATACAATCAAGCATGTCGTCGCTTCCTCTCCTTTGAAAGGAAGCCGCTTCTGCGTCTTCAACCGTTTCCAAAAAAACCTCACGATCGTCTGATAGGCATCCGCCCCCTCTGGCGCCGACGCGTCGTAATAGAAACAATGCCCTACCCCATCGAACACGTGCAGCGACGCATCAACGCCCGCCTGCACCAGCGCGCGATGCGTGGCGATCGCGGGGCTCATATCGAACGCGCGCGTTCCCGTCATGAGCAACGCCGGTGGAAACCGTGCGCGGAACGAAGCCGGTGCGATATTCGGATTGACCAGAGGGTCGTCATCGCTGGCATGGGAAAAATAGCCCACCGACGCACCCGCGCGCGACCCCAGCAATCCAAGCGGCGGCATCTGTCCCATGCCGATAGCGGCAAAATAGTCGCTATCGCCGTAGCCGCCGCTGCCGGCACCGAAAATGCCGATAGCGCCAGGTGCCGGCAGCCCATGCTCCAGTATCCAGGCCGTCGCCTGCGCGGTCAGCACGCCACCCGCCGACCCGCCATAAATGCCGATCCGCCCGGGCGCGTATGTCTTCAGCAGCGCCGCGTAAACGGCCGCAATGTCCTCGCTCGCCGCCGGATATTTATGCTCGTAGCCCTGCCGATAATCCACCGAAACAACGCGGAACTTGCCGAGATTCGCCATCGGTATCGATTCGATGCGCCCGACATAGGTCGCGCCCGAGCAGAACGCGCCGCCATGTAAATTGATGAGAACGCGCTCGTTATCCATCCCATCCAGTGGCGCGAATTCCTCAACCGGCACGCCACCAATCCGCCCGTGCGACATCCGGACAGGAAATGCCTCCGCCAACCGCTCCGACATCGGACGCGCGTAGCCCATATCAACATTCACACGGAACGCATCGACCGCCGCCGTGAATTCCGCCTCGCTCGTGAAATGCTCGGCACGCGGTATGCCCATCCGGGGCGTGCGATGCAGCGCCGCCGCCATGGTCGCCCGTGTGTGATCGCTCAGCGCCGCCGAGAGCGGCAACAGATGCGCCGGCACATGCACCGTGCCATCCTCATCCACCTGCAATGCGCCCGCGCGCAGCGCATCGTCCGTCATGGCGATTTCCTCGCGAATGCCTGGCAGTTCCGCGCCGCCGCAGCCGAAATACCTTTCACTGGGCAGCCTTCGCGGCCTCTTCCTCCACCAGTTCCTTTTTCGACAGCTTGCCGATCAAAGTCTTCGGCAGTTCCGCCCGAATCTCGATCTCTTTCGGCATTTCGATTTTGCTGATGTAGCCGCCAAGAAACCTGTGCAAATCGTCCGGCGTTACCGCCGCACCTTCCTTCAATGTGACGAATGCCTTAGGCGCCTGTCCCCGATACGCATCCGGAACCGCTATCACCACCGCGTCCCGCACCGCAGGATGCTGGTACAGTGCCTCCTCCAGCATACGCGGGTAGATATTGTAGCCGCCGGCGATGATCACGTCCTTGATGCGATCCACCAAGAATAGGTACCCATCTTCGTCCAGGTAGCCGATATCGCCGGTGCGCAAGGCGCCGTCGATCATCACCCGCGCCGTCTCCTCCGGCTTGTTCCAATAACCCTGCATCACCTGCGGGCCGCGGATGCAAATTTCACCCCGCGCGCCCGCGGGCAGCAAGTGCCCTGGATTGTCGGGATCGCGGATCTCCACCACCGTTCCCACCACCGGAATGCCCACCGATCCATTTTTATACGCCCGTCCCGGTGGCGTGAAACTCACCACCGGGCTCGTTTCGCTGAGGCCGTACCCTTCCATCAGCTCGCATTTCGTCAGCGCCATGAATTGCTGCCGCGTTTCCACCGGCAGCGGCGCGCCGCCGCTGATGCACAACCGTATCGAGCCCAGCGCCACCTGCCGCTGCGCCGCCGCCGCCACCAGCGCCGTGTAGATGGTGGGCACGGCCGGGAACATGGTCGGCTTCGTGCGCGCGATCGTCGCCAGCAAATCATCGAGATCGAAGCGCGGCACCAGGATCATCAATGACGCCGTGCGCACTGCAAGGTTCATCACCGAGGTCAGCGCGAACACATGGAACAGCGGCAGCACGCCCAGCACGCGCTCCGGTCCCTGCATGCCCATGCCTGCGATCACCTGCGCGCAATTGCAGGTAATATTCGCGTGCGTCAGGCATGCCGCCTTGGGCGTGCCCGTGGTGCCGCCAGTATATTGCAGCACGGCAACATCATGCACGTTCACCTCAACCGGCGACGGCTTGCCGTCATTGCGCATCACATCGTCATAGCGGACAGTAACATCGTCGCGGGCCGGCGCCACGATATCGCCGCGCCGCACAAGCGGAAACAGCAACCCTTTCAGCCAAGGTAGCGCCCCCGCCATCGGGCACACCACAAGTTTGCGCAATCCGGTTGACGCCGCCACCCGCGCGAGCTTCGGATAAATCACCTTCAGATCGATCGTCACCATCACTTCGGTGCCGGAATCCTTGATGCCGTGCGCAAGCTCGCGCTCCACGTAGAGCGGATTGTAATTCACCACGACGCCGCCGGCGCGCAGCGCCGCGAAATAGAAAATCACCGCATACGGCGAGTTCGGCAAACACAGCCCCACCCGCGTGCCCCGCACCACGCCCAGCGCCTGCAGGCCCTTCGCCGCCCGATCCACCAACCGATCGAGCTCGCCATATTTCCAAACCCGGCCGAGGAAATCGATTGCCGGCAAATCTCCGTGCGCCCGCGCCGCTTCGCGCAGCAGCGTATCGATCGGCCGCGCCGACGCGCTCAATGTGTCAGTCGGGGTATCGAGCATTTTTTGCGCCTCCCGTGCCGCCCTCACGGCCGCCGCTTGCCGGAGCCGGCAACCTGGCGCATCCCGGGGCGAACCTGCCGCCGCGCGTGCCTGCCGCAACCGGCGGCGGCGCATGAGCGTTCCAATAGGTCACCGGGTCTGCCGCAACGCCAGGGAGGGCGCAAGATGAACCGCAGGGCAAGCCTCAGCCTTGTCATGACAGCAACCCTGGCCGCGGCGAGCCTGAGTATCGCCGGCCCGGCCGCCGCACAGCCCCCAGCCGCCGCCGGCCCGCAAGGTGTGTGGCTGGACCAGTCGGGCCGCGCCGGCATCGACATCAAACCCTGTGGCGACAAGCTCTGCGGCAACATCGTCTGGCTCAAGGTGCCGCTGAACGCCGAGGGCAAACCCAAGCTCGACATCCATAACTCAGACGCAAACCTGCAGAAACGCCCGCTCTGCGGCCTGCCGCTGCTCTGGAACTTCTCGCCCGACGGCGACAACGCCTGGTCCGACGGCCAGATCTACGACCCCGAGAAGGGCGAAACCTACAGCAGCAACATGCACCTCAAGCCCGACGGCACCCTCAGCGTCCGCGGCTATATCGGCATTTCCCTGCTCGGCCGATCGCAGATCTGGACACGCGCCCCAGCGAACCTCGGCCACTGCTGATCCGTCGCCAGTCGTCGAATTTCAGTCGTCAGAGCCGGTAGATCGCGCTGACGAGCGCAAAGCTGACAACTGGCAACTAAGCCTACTTGGCTACATCGATTGACATGTTGAGCGTCGTGTAACCGGGTTTGCCACGCTCCAGCAGATGCACGACAAAACTGTCGTGGCCCATATAGCCGTCGTTCGGCGTATATTCCACGCTTGTCTTGCCGTTATATTTCACCACCCGCGGCGTGCCATGTTGCGGCATCACCGGCACCAGCGGCGCGTCGTACGGCTCGCCGTTGGTCGCGGTCAGCGTCGCGGCGCAGTAGCCGCCCTCGTTACTCACCTTCATGGTCACCGTGGCGGTGCCGCCGTCCGATACGTGGAATGGCGCAACCGTGCAGGCATGCGCCGGCGGCGGCCCAATATGTGGTGGCAGCGGCACCGGCGGCGGCGGGGGGGGTGCCAGCTTCTGCGCGCATCCCGCCAGCAGCGCCATGGCACCCACCGACACACCCAGCAAAGCACCAGTTCTAGCCTGCAACGCGAACTCTCCCGTCAAAACCCGTGAAGGCGCCACCGCGACTCCGCGTGACACCGATTGGGCCATGCCCATTAGACTCCCTCGTGTGGCACGAAAAGGGCGCACACGGATTTTCGGGTTGCCAGCACCACGGTTCCGTTTGTTAGTAAGCGTTCCCGCCAACCACCATGGAGTTTCCATGCGCCGCCTCACGCTTCTCACACTGGCCGGCCTGCTTGCCGCGGGGCCGGCGCCCGCACACGTGCGTGTGCATATGCATGGCGTGAAAGGTCCCGACCCCTGCACGGAGCCGGACGACCGCGCGGCATTCGACGTGATGAGCCTGAAAAGCGAATTGACGGTCACCGCGCTCGCCTGTCACCAGCAGGATAAATACAACGAATTCATGCGCGCCTATCATCCGGCGGTCATGGATGCGGACCGCAAGGTCGAAAACTATTTCAAGCGTGTCTACGGCCGCAAATCACAGTCGATGCACGATGAATACATCACCACGCTCGCCAGCGCCGACGAACAGGACGGCCTCACCAACGGCACCGCCTTCTGTGGTGAATATTCCGAAATGTTCGATGAAGTCATGAGCCTGCATGACGCCTCGGAATTGCCGGATTACGCGCACAGCCAGGCACTGGCGCAACCAGTGTCGTTCAAGACATGCGCGTCCGTGCCGGTAAAAGCGGTGCCG